>JBGUPW010000001.1:0-2553 GCA_045130495.1 Ruminococcus sp.
CAGACCTCTGGTGCGCTGCGGCGATGAGATCTATTACGGCAACATGGAAGAGCCGTATGTGATCAGATTGCAGATAAAAAGCAAAAAGAATGTGGGCGGCGAGGAGATCGCGGATAAAGTTACCGTGCAGCTTATGGCTACCGACCCATATCTTTCTCCGCGCAAGCAGTTGATCAAGTCAAGTGAAAAAAGCGGGCTGTTTCTTGCCATGGATATCGCCGATATCTGGCTTGAAAGGGCGCTCGCAAACAAAAAGAAATAATACGAAAAAAGGGGCTGCTCAAACCGAGCTGCCCTTTAGTTTTGAACACAGCAGGCTTTGATTTTTAAGCCGCTGCGTGCCTAATACTATTTTCAATTAAAACGCTTTCAAACAGATGCCAGCGGAATTTTATGCGACAGATGTTAAAGAGCTTTATTTTATAATAGTATAAGCCAAATATAAAGTATAAAATAATATTTCATGCCGCAGGCATATCACGCGCGGTTTTGGCATACAATAACACAAAAACGCACATTTAGGAGTGGTGTTGTTGATCAGTTTGAACCGTGAAAAAATAAAAATTTACGCTGTGTCGGTGCTTGTTCCGCTTGCGCTGGGCGCGGTTGTCGGCCTGCTGATATCGGGCTTTATAGATTACGACTCGCTCAGGCAGCCTCCGCTCGCTCCGCCCGCCGTGATGTTCCCGATCGTATGGTCATTGCTGTACGCGCTGATGGGCGTGTCTTACGGGATACTCCGCGATAAGGGCTTGGAGGATCAGGGAGCTCGAACGGTTTATTACGCTCAGCTTGCGGTGAATCTGCTGTGGCCGGTGTTCTTCTTTGTGTTGAAGTGGAGGCTGTTCTCGTTTTTCTGGATAGCGGCTTTAGCGGTTTTGGTTATCGTGATGACGGTGAGGTTTTACCGCCTTGACAAAACCGCCGGGCTCTTGCAGCTTCCGTACACGGTATGGGTGCTGTTCGCGTCCTACCTTAATTTGGCGGCGTATATCTTAAACGGATGATTTTGACCGGCTCAGTGCTTTTGCAGGCGTTGAGCCGGTTTTGCGCAGACCCATTCCGCTGTCTGCGGTCGATGTTTTCCCGACTTTGGCAAAATGCAGACCCATGGCTGCATTCTTATCTCAGAGAAGCCTCGGAGCAGGTTGCATCGTTTGGCTGAGGTGCGGATTCCTCGCGGTGAATGATCTCAACAGGCATTTTGATGGCAGGCAGAGCTTGAGGGTCATCGGAGCTTTGACAGCCTGAAAAGCAAGATAATATTATAATCAAACAGACCGCCAAGGCTGCGGCAAGGATTTTTTTCATGTGATGCATTGCCCCGTTCATCTTCTTTTTGGGCTATTATAGCCGTCTGCACATGGTTTGTCAAGACATTCGGGACTCAGTGACACAAAATAACCGCTTAACTAAAATATTGTTCCGAAATTTCAATTTGTGCAAAAAAATTGTAGAAAATTGCTGAGAAATATGTTATAATACTTCAAAGTCTTGTTATGTGCAGGCTTGTGTGAGAAGAGAGAACAATTTTATAGTTTCACGAACGGGATGGAATTTATGACTACTCAAGCTATTATTTTGAAGGTTATTTTGGCGCTGGGCGGACTCGGTCTGTTCTTGATAGGCATGAAAAACATGGGCGAGGGACTTGAACTCGCCGCCGGTAACAAGCTGAGGGTTTTGTTACAAAAAATCACAAGCAACAAGTTCATCGCTATGCTTGTAGGCGTGCTCGTCACGGGCGTCATCCAAAGCTCCTCGGCAACCGACGCTATGGTAGTCGGTTTTGCGAACGCGGGCTTGATGGAGCTGGGACAGGCGATAGGCATTTTGTTCGGCGCAAAGATCGGTACGACCGTTACCTCGCTGCTGATGGCGATAGACATCAAGGCGTATGTGCCGATTTTCATATTCATCGGCGCGGTCATAATCACATTCTCGCGAAAAAACAACGTTAAATACTACGGTCAGATCTCAGCCGGCTTCGGTATGCTTTTCCTCGGCTTGTCGCTTATGAGCGATAATTTGAAGTGGATGGGCGAGAGCGCGGCGTTCACGAGCATTGTCGATAAGCTTTCGTTCCCGCTTATCGGACTTATTGTGGGCGTTGTCTTTACAGGTATCATTCAAAGCTCCTCAGCCTCTGTCGGTATTATGATGGCTCTCGCTATGGCGGGCGTTGTCACAAGTCTTGACCAGGTTGTGTTCGTTATTTTCGGCTTTAACGTGGGCGCCTGCTCTGCTGCACTGCTGTCGTCTATGGGAGCGAACCGCACCGCAAAGCAGATCGCTCTGGCAAACTTCCTTATAAGTGCTATCGGAGCGCTGATAATGACGCTGATAACAATATTCCTGCCGTTCACGTCATGGATCGAGATGATTCTGCCTGCGTCCAAATTCGGACTCGCTTCACAGATCTCAGCTACTCACATAATCTTTAATATAACGATCACCGTTGTTCTCCTGCCGTTCTCGGGCTGGATCGAAAAGCTGACAAGGTTTATCCTCCCCGATACAGACGAGGAAAAGGAGAAAATGGAAACCGTTTAC
>JBGUPW010000002.1:0-27755 GCA_045130495.1 Ruminococcus sp.
ACCCTCACTTCCTCAAAGGGCGGCGAGGTCGAAAAGGTCAACTTTACCGTCGGCGACGAGGTTACGAAGAACGCCGAGATAGCAGTAATAAGCGGTGAAAAAATCACCTCTCCCTGCGACGGTATTCTGATTGAATTGCCTCTCTCGGTCGGCGACGAGGTCGCTCAGGGAGGCTCCGCGGCTATGGTGATGGGCAAGGACGGCTTTACAATGGGCATAGCGGTTGACGAAACCGAAATTTCCTCAGTAAAGTTGGATCAGGCTGTCACCTTCACCGTTGACGCGTTGAGTAAGGATTTCACCGGCAAGGTAACAAAAATTTCCTACAACGGCTCGTCGAGCGGAGGCTCGGTCGCGTATCAGATAACCGCTGCCTTTGACTACGCCGAGGGCATTTATCCCGGTATGAGCGCGACGGCGCAGATAGTCATAGAGGACAGCGGCGAGGGCTTGCTCGTTCCCGTTGACGCGGTGAGCACCTCGGGCGACAACAATTATGTTTACCTCGCTCCGTCAGACGCGGAAGCTGGAAAGGTTTATGAGGAAGGCGAGCTCGACGTCAGCAGCCTGAAAAAGGTTTCCGTAAAAACAGGTATGTCCGACGGCAGCTATATCCTCGTTGAGAGCGACGATTTGAAGGAAGGCAGCCTTATTGTCATAACGAAGGTCACCTCAACTCAGACCGCCTCCGACAAGAACAGCGACAGAAGCGGATTCCCCGGCGGCGGAGAGGGAAGACCCGAATTGCCCGGCGGCATGGACTTCGGCGACTTTGACTTTGACAACTTTGATCCCGGTCAAAGACCTCCGAGCGGAGGCGGCGGAGACTTCGGCGGCTTCAGCCGTTAAGGAGGCGCTCTGATGATAATACTAAAGCATATTTACAAGTCCTATTCAATGGGCGAGGTCGAGGTTCCGGCTCTCAGGGACGTTAACCTTCATGTCAAGCCGAGGGAATTTGTATCGGTACTGGGACCGTCGGGCAGCGGAAAATCAACGCTGATGAACCTTATCGGCTGTCTTGATGTTCCCGACCGAGGCGAGTATTACCTTGACGGAGAAAACGTCGCGAACTGCACCGAAAACGAGCTCAGCGAGATTCGCGGAGTGAAAATCGGCTTTATCTTTCAGCAGTTCAACCTGATTCCCGAGCTGACTGCTTATGAGAATGTGGAAATGCCGCTGCTTTACAGAAAAATCTCCAAAGCGGAACGCCATGAGCGCGTAATGCGGACGCTCAAGCAGGTGGGCTTGGAGGAGCGTATGCGCCACAAGCCGACGCAGCTTTCGGGCGGACAGCAGCAGCGCGTGGCGATAGCGAGAGTGCTTGCCGCCGAGCCGTCAATAATCCTTGCAGACGAGCCGACGGGAAACCTTGATTCATCGTCGGGCAGGGAGATAATGGGCATAATCAAAGGGCTTTGGGGGTCGGGACATACGATCGTGCTTATCACCCACGATATAAACGTAGCGGAGCAGGCTCAGCGCAGAGTCTATGTCCGTGACGGCAGGCTTAGCGAAAAGGAGGGCAGCTAAATGGCAGGAAAAATAATCAGACTCTCCTTAAAGGCTATCATAAACAACAAAATGCGTTCGTTTCTGACAATGCTCGGCATAATCATCGGCGTAATGGCGGTCGTGATTCTCGTTTCTATCACTCAGGGAGCGACTACCGGAATAACCGACAGCATTTCAAGCATGGGCTCGCAGCAGATATCGGCGACCGTGACCGACGAGGAAGCGTCCGTTACGGCGGAGGAGGTTGAGGAGCTGTCCGCGTATTCCTCGATAAGCGGCGTCGCTCCCGTGATCTCAACAAACGAAACGGTCAAAAAGAACAGCAACAAGGGCAATTACTCAATAGTCGGCGTGACTCCTTCCTATTTTTCCGTCATGGACGTTGACATTCAGCGCGGCAGAAAAATCGCCGACTCCGACAACGAGTGGAACACCAAGGTCTGTGTGATCGGCACCGACGCTGCGACCGACCTTTTCGGCACCTGGGACGCGGTAGACGGAACGATCATCATAGGCGACAGTGTGTATAAGGTCGTTGGCGTGCTGGAGGAGCAGGGCTCAAGTATGGCGGGCAGCGACGACAATAAAATCCTGATACCGTACTCGACCGCCGCAAAGATGACGGGGCAGAAAAGCGTGAGCAGCTTTTATGTCAAGGCGGCGGACGAGGATTCCGTAGACACCGCCGTCAGTCTTGTAAATTCATTCCTGCTTCAAATCACCCGTGACGAGGACGCTTACGAGGTGCGCAACCAGTCCGACGTGCTCGACACGATGTCCGACGTAAAGAACACCATGTCGCTTCTGTTAGCGGGTATCGCGGCGATCTCACTTTTAGTCGGCGGCATAGGCATTATGAACATAATGCTTGTATCGGTCAGCGAAAGGACCCGCGAAATCGGTATCCGCAAGGCGGTCGGCGCGAAAAGAATCCACATCATGCTTCAATTTCTCTGCGAGGCGTGCGTCCTCTCCGTTCTCGGCGGCGTGATCAGTCTTTTGCTCTCATTCGGCGCGGTCGAGGTCTACAAGCTTATCGCGTCCTCGGCGGTGTCAATGAACTGGGGCGTAGGAATAGCCGCAATAGCGTTCTGCTCGGTAATAGGCGTGCTCTTCGGAGGATATCCCGCAGCAAAGGCTTCAAGATTGCAGCCGATAGACGCGCTCCATACGACGTGAGCAAAAAAGCAAAGTTACGCTTCACCGGCTCCCGCCGGTGGAAACATTAAAACTATTCAAACTAAATTTCCTATAAAAAAACAAGCCGTTCCCGGAAAGATTAGCCGGGGACGGCTTGTGGTATATGCGCTCGGCATTAGCGATAACTTGGCGGTGAAAGTCCGATTTTGAAGATAGTATAAGATAAGGTGTTATAAGTCTGAACTGAGAGGTCGGGCGGAACCTAAACCTCATTCTTGTGCAAACGGAATTGATACCCTTACTGCCGTGCCTCCGTTCTTGTGCGTTGTTATCGTCATTTTTCCCTTGCACATCATTTCGAGCCTTTGACGGATATTATTCAAAGCGATGTGCGGCTCGTTGTCATCGACCGGATTGAAGCCGGGGCCGTCGTCCTCTACTATGACCTCATGTGAAGAATCTGTCTTGCGGGTGACGACAGAAATGTGTATCGGATCATTGCTTGATCTCATGCCGTGCTTGACGGCGTTTTCTACGATCGGCTGCAGCGTCAGCGGCGGAACGCGGAACATCGTGTGGGGCGTGTCGAAGCTTACAAAGAGAATGTCCTCAAACTGTGCCTGCTCAACAGCGAGATAGGCGCGTGTGTGCTCCAGCTCCTCCGAAAAGGGAATGGTGTCCTCGCTTGCGATAGCGGCAAGGTTCTTTCGCAGATAGGTGGTGAAGTCCAGCGTGACCTGCTTTGCCTTTTGGGGATCTTGGTCACAAAGATAGTATATACCTGTCATGGTGTTGCAGATGAAGTGGGGACGCATTTGCAGTACCATGATGCCAGCGCGCTGATTGGCGATCTCCTGCTGCTGCCGCGTATATTTATCCATGTTGTCCGATAGTATCAAACCGAACATCATCAGCGCGAGAAGCGCCATGCCGAATACAACGAATATCTCTGCATAGATGAACATATGCACGAGTATTGAAACAGTCATTGGCAGCAGATACACAAGAAGAGCGATAAAGCACCTTTTTGAAAGTATATTTCGATTTTTTATCAAGACCGCTGTGTTGAGTATCATTATCAGGATAAGCGGAATCATCCACAGCGCCCACAACGGACCGCGGATAAACTGATTGTCCGGCGTAACGTAGTAGAAAATGTCCGTGAACTGAATTGAAACCAGCGTGATGAAGTACACTCCGCACAGAGCCGTTACGATTTTGAACAGTAAACTTTTTTTGAAGCCTTTACCGCAGCAATGCAGCAGAAAGATCGTCGGCATAAATATCGGCGTCGAGAGGAATATACCTTCCAACAGATAGGCGATTCTTGCTTCCACAGCCATATCGGGATCATCCCAAAAAATCAAAGCAAAAACACAAGAGAGGATGCAGAGAAAAAGAAGAGAAAACAATATGATGAAATACCGCTTGTTCCACCGGTCGAGCGCAGGCATAAAAGCCGAGAACGCGATCCCGAGCGCCATCATCGCCAGCATAGCGCCCGCTGACATGAAATCGACTATATAAAACCAGTCCGTCATGCGTTGTCGCCCCCTGTCCGGAACGGATATCTCAGTTTCATTAGCTGTTCCCTGACGCCCTCGACCGTGATAGGCTTTAGCATAAAGCCGCTCGCTCCCGTGTTCCACGCCTCAAGAGCATAATCGCCGTAAGCGGTCAGATACACAACATTGGTGTGCGGATTGATTTTGAGCAGCTTGCGGCATAGCTCCAGTCCGCTTGCGTTTCGCAGCTCAATATCCAAAAATGCGAGTGCGACGCGGTTCTCCTTTGCAAATTCAACGGTGTCGTTCACGTCGGTAAAGCCCGTGATCACAGCGTTGGGTATTGCCTCCTCCAATATCGGAAGGCTGCCTGTGAGGATCAGCTTTCTGTCGTCAACCAAAATAACGTTGGGGTAATTGTTGCTCTGCGTGGCTGCTGTGAACAGCAAATTAACGTCTGCTCCCAATACTTCTGCAATACGGGGGATCATCGCCGCGTTCGGCATACGGCTGCCGCTTTCCCACCTTGTCACAGTGGATCGGGTGATAAATAACCGCTCCGCTAACTCAGACTGCGAGAGATCGTTTTCCGTCCGAAGTTTTTTCAGGGTATCTGCAAAAGGCATAATCATAAAATATCGCTCCTCAAAAACTATGTCCGAATAATAGTTTAACTTATGAATGGAATAAAAACAAGGAGAAGTTAAAGATTTTTTAAAAATTTAGTTGCCTTTTTGGAACTCCCCCTTGAAATTTTTATAAAAATATTAGATAAATATATTAAGTGAACCTCTGACAATTCCCTAACTTCTGCACAACATTGAATTATTAGAGATTCCCTTAATTGCGTTATTTGCTTGGCTTTTCAGCCAATACCCGGTATTTTTATGATATGCGGTCAGCGCGCAGATCCAAATATGCAAGATTGTAAATTGAAAAAATCTATTATGAGGTTTAACAATGACAAAAAATATCAAAAAATCAGTCAGCATACTGTTGGCTGTTATTATGGTTTTCAGCTTGTTCACAATCGTTCCGTTCACGGCTAATGCAGCCGGAACTTACAACAAGGATAGCGAGGGCATAGCTGACGGTGTGATTATGGAACCCGGTTATGTGATCGATACCGCAAACACCTCGAAATTCCTTATGTTTGATAGTTCTATCAATATAGACTATTACCATAACGGCGATGAATCATGGTATGAGAATGTCGGCGCAAGCTGGCGCGGAGTAGAGTCTTTCTACATCAATAACAATAACGAGTATATTTGTTATAACGTTGTTAATGACATTGATCACGATTCAAGGCTTATTCCACATGAAGGCATGACCTTCAAGGTAAGCTATGATGCGGAAAATGATCTCTGGCACATTGCCGAGATTGAGATTCCCGTTCCCAAGCCCAAGCTCATTGCAGGTCACACCCTGACTCTCGACGGCAACATCGGAATCAATTTCTATATCGATCCCTCTGCCGCAGGTTTGACTCCCGAAACCGAATTTGACGCAGAGGATGTTATCACAACCTCAGGCGTTTCACCGAGCGGCGGCTCCGACCCCGATTTCGATCCCGGTACATATGAGCTTCCAAACGGATATTGATCCCGTAAAATAAAAAATAATACGCGCCGTCGTTTTGAGTGTCAGCACTTGAAACGGCGGCGTTTTTTGAAGAGCTATAAACGAAAATCAAATTCCTCCTGATTATCGAGAGGTCAGGAGGAATTTTTGGGGTAGGTATTCGCAGAGTTTTATAATTTATTATTTTACTATATAAGCAAAACATTGTCAATGCACAATAGAATTATTGTTATATAATTAAAGTGCTTGCAGATATTGTGTATAAATAATATTTTTTTGAGAAGCATTTTGATATTTGTATATAATTATTGTATTTTGTTTATTTTATGTTTTAGATGACGACTGCTTTAAGCCGTCAAATTAACCGTCAATTTGAGGTGATAAAATGGCAAAAAGAGGCGAAAATATTTATAAAAGAAAAGACAGCAGATGGGAAGCACGTTTTGTTAAAGAGCGCGCTGAAAACGGAAAAATCAAGTATGGCTATTGTTACGCAAAAACCTATAAGGAAGCAAAGCAAAAGCTATTTGCCGCTAAGAAAGAGCTGCTGACACAGAAGAAAAGCGAAGAAAAGAAAGCACGTCTGTTTTCCAACTTTATTTTAGATTGGATCGAAATACATTCGATAGGCAACACCGAATCGACCACTTCAAAATATCGGTACATAGCCGACAGGCATCTGCTGCCGTTCTTTGAAAATATCGAAATCGATTCGATATCGTCACAGCTTGTTTTCAAGTTCAGCAACAATTTGCTCGAAAATGAAAGCCTGTCGAAAAAAACGGTTTTTGATATTTTGGTTATCCTGAAATCAATCATCAAATACTCTGCAAAGATGAATCCCTCGCTTAATTCGGTAGACGTGGTTTTTCCGAAAACAGAAAAAAAAGAACCGTCGGTTTTATCCCGACAGGAACAGTTGATTTTTATCGAGTATTTAACGCAGGATATGGATTTAAAGAAGTTCGGAACATTATTATCCCTGATGACCGGACTTCGCGTAGGAGAATTATGTGCTCTGCAAACAAAGGATTTCTCGTTTTCGGAAAAGACACTGCACGTTCGTAAAACAATGCAGAGAGTGAAAAACAAAGAAGGAGGTTCAAAAACAAAGGTAATCATAACGTCTCCCAAGAGTGATAGCTCCACCAGAAAAATCCCGTTGTCGGATTACCTCATTTCCATGTGCAGGAAAATACTGTCCTCAGACAGAAACGCATATTTGTTAACCGCCCATGCCGATTCATTTGTTGAGCCGCGCATTATGCAGAGCGCCGTAAAAAAATACGGCACTGCTTGCGGAATTGATAATCTGCATTTTCACACATTGAGGCACACTTTCGCGACCAGATGTGTTGAGGAAAACTTTGATATAAAATCGCTAAGTGAGATTTTAGGACATTGTTCCGTCCAAATCACACTGGAACGCTATGTTCATACCTCAATGGAATTTAAACGGAGCAACATGGAAAAAATGACAAAGATTTTTGAGCCGTCAAATTCCGCCGTCAGCGTTACGCTTTAGCCGACGATATAAGAAAAACGAAAGGGTATAGACAGAGTATAAAACTCTGCGAAAGGGGAAATTATACTATTTCGATAGAGATGTCAAAGTACCATACGCAATATTATTGAAGTATCTTGCGAGAAAATATCAGTGTTGTGCGTTTTTTTACTTGTTACCAAGAAAATATTTTGTTTAGATAGTTTTGTTTAGGATAGAATACATTGTTGAGAGAAAATTTGATTAGGATAAAGATGTATTGTTGAGGGGAAATTGTTTATCTGAAAATGTATTGTTGAGGGAATTATATTTAGGATAAAACTATACCTAAAATGCTAAAAGACAGAAGATGTTTTCAGGTGACAGGCGGCATGACAAAACGAATTAAAGATATTATTTTTCTGTTAAGGAATTATTCACAACATCAGGCTTTTTCAGCAAAAAATCCAAGCTTTTGCTGATCGTTTACAAAAGATACACGCGCTTTTCAGTATGCATTTTTTGTATACAGGGCGAGTGCCTTTTGTATTGCTTTTGAGTTGTGGATAATCTTTTTATATATATTTTCTATTTTCATTTTGTACAATTTTTAATTGGGAGGCGAAATTTATGAAGAAAACAGTTGGAATTCTTTCCGCGTTGCTGTCGCTTACGATTGCCGTCAATGCAGTTACTCCTGCTATGTCGAAAATGATAAGAGACACGTTTTCGCGTGAACCGCAAGTTGCTTCTATACTTGATTCGGCATCGGAATATGATTATGTATCTGTAGAAGAATACTCTGCGGCGGAGAGCGGCAAGACAACAGGGACAGCTTCCGACAAAAAAGAAACAGCGTATGACGACGGAAAAATAATGATTTATAACTTTAAGCAGTTGTCGATGATCGGCAGCGGAAAAAGCTATAAGTACGAGGACGGCGTTACGGCGGCGTATACTATGGACGCCGAGTACAAAATTGCGCAGGACATCTCAGTTCCGCGTCATACACTTTGGAAGATTCCCGATGGCTTTAAGGGAAAAATCACTGGTGAAAAACAGTCGTATGCCCCGTTATATGACGCGCATGGCGACGCGATCTATCTTTACAATCCCTATCAGCTTGCAGTTATGGCAATGGATGACAGGGAAAACCAGCCCGTGATGAGCGGCGACGCGGAATCGGCGACCTTCGGAACCGGAAAGGTCGTTTGCACAGACTTAAAGAACAAGCACATCCTCACCTACAGCGACGACCGCAATTACGTCATCTCGGCGCAGTTCAGCTCTGAGGTGACGGAAAAGCCAATATCCGTCAGCAGCAAAAAGTCTGTTGAGGCAGTCGGTGCAAAAGCTGACAAATCAACCGGCGCAAAGGCGGATGGTTCAGTCGGTGCAACGGCTGACGGACGTGATTTTGCAGGTCAGGTCATCAAGAAAATCGGCGATAAAACATATATTTTGATAGGAAACGAAGCGCAGCTCCGCGCTATCGGTTCGGGTGAAGAGGTTTATACTCCGGTTTATCAAACGCACTGGAACGGTCTTCACCATGAGGTTGACACTGACAGCAATAACGGAAAGCCTATTCAGCTATACGGCGGCGACGCGGATTTGGAAGAGTCGCAGAACGGATATACCGATTTCGATTTTCACCAAATTCACGACAAAAAGCATGAATGGACCGTGCATTACTTTGTCGGCGTTAATCAGGACACCGGCGAGGTTTATACCGAAGCGACTCATGCCGCGCTTGAGCTGACAGGTTTGGAAGCAAGCTGGAAAACAGGACAGCACTATACGACCTCGGCAAACTACATTATTTTCCGCAATATTGACCTCGGCGGCAGCGCAAGACCCTGGGAGCCGTTGATGTTCAGCGGAGAAATGTACGGCGCAAAGAGCCAAAGCGGTGAAAAGCTCTGGAACGGCAGCGGTATCACTGATTCCACAGCGATTACCGCTACGGCGGAAGCAAACCGCCCGAATATCTCAAATGTATACGTAAACACCGACTCGATTTACAGCGACCAAACGCTCAGGGTCAACGACTTTATCGGTATCGGCTTTTTCGCGACGATATCCAATAAGACAGATACTTCAAACTTCGGAGTCAGCTCGGGCACGGCTATTGTTAAAAACATTGATCTCGATAATGTCCATGTTGAAAATAAAGCTGACAAGGCGACGGTCGATCAGACATTGCTGAACGCAGTAACATCGGGTCTCGGTCATGTTGTGGGCGGATTGCTCGACTTCCTTCTGAGAATTTTGAGCTTTGGCTCAACGAGCACCGACCTCAGTTCCACGCTCTCCAATCTCCTTAACGCCAGAGCGAAGGATCCGACGATTTACGCTACCGGCGCCTTTGCGGGAAGGATCTACGGCGACGCGCTTGTTGAGGATTGCCGCGTCAAGGGTACGGTAGAGGTAAGCAACGTAAAGGACAGAACCGGCGGCTTTGTCGGTTATACGGCAGGAATAACCGAGTACAGCGGTCTTTCCGATGCACTCGGAGCTACTTCAAATGTGTTGGCAACTATCCTGAATGCAGTTCCCGCTCTCGGACTCGGCGATTTGATCACGATCCTTCTCGATAACGCTTTGGCGATCGGCGATCTGGTTCCCACAAATTATATCGCGCCAAAGGTAAACAGTTGTGAGGTCAACGGTCTTACGGGCGACGTCGGCACAGCCACGACCACTATGGCGGGCGGTTTTGTCGGTCAGCAGATTGGCACGCATATCGCGGACTGCATGGTAAAAGACAGCACCTTTACTGTCAAGGCACATAATTACGGCGGCGGCTTCTGCGGATTGGAGCGCGACGCTGAAATCAAGGGAACGCTTGACGGCGTAGGAATTGACTTTTCATCTTTGATTCAGAATATCCATCCGCAGAGCGTTATCGTTGACAGCAAAATATACAACTGTACATATCAGGTAACGGGCACAGACTGTATCGGCGGCTTTGTCGGCGCAATGACAAGCAGCTACACGGTTGATTGTACGATCGACTGCAGTCAGAATCCGATCACCGTTCACGCCGTAGGTGAATATGCAGGCGGCTTCGCGGGCTTCTCCTCGGTCGGCTGGCAGTCAAATCTGGGCAAAGACGAAAATAATGAAAACAGTCTGCTCGGAACAGTAAAGCAGTTGGCGATCAATCTGCTTTCCTCGGAGGATAAATCGGCAGGTCAGAATTTGCTGACTCTTATGGGCGTTTCGCCCTCCGCGATTTTGGGCTGTCAGGTTTACAGCAGCGAGTTGGAGGTCGAGGCAGACAAGAGCTTTGCCGGCGGTATGGTCGGCAAGGGCGAGGGTATTTATATCGTTAAATCCGATCAGGCGGCTTACACTGAGATCTCTTCATGGAATTCCGCCACACTGAAAGAAACTCCGCATGACAGACCGATCGTTCTCAGCGGCTTAAAGAGCGTAACGGCGCATGAGGATTATGCAGGCGGCGTTTCGGGTCATATAGCCTCGGCAGCGTTCAGCGGCTTGCTCAACGACGTTGTAGGCTTAGGCGACTTTATCGGCTTTACCGTCAGTGATGTCACCGTCACCGGAATCGAAGGCGGATATACCGTCAAGGCGGATAATTTTGACGCGGGCGGAGCTTTCGGCTCAACCGTCGGCGGCACGGTAACAAATGTAAAATTATACGAGCTTAAACAGGTCGAGGCGTTCAACCGCGCGGCGGGCTTTGTCGGCGTGGCAGGTCCCGGCGAGCTGGCAGGTTCGAACGGTCTAACCGTCAATCTGCTTGGTCTTAACTATTTGCTGCAAGCAAACAATCTTCTGAACGTCGGTCAGGGTATCGAGGTTCACATCAACGACTGTGACATTTACGGAATTGAAACCGGTTACACGGTTGACGCGTTAGGCAGAAATGAAAACTATGAAGTAGATGAATTCACGGCGGCAGGCTTTATTGCCGACAGCAACAGTACAAAAATCACCGATTCTCATTGCTTCAATCTTCTCCGCGTTATAGCGGCAGATGATTACGGCTTTGCGGGCGGATTCGTCGGAACCTCCGAAACAGGCGGTCTTACCGAGGTTGCCGACAATGACGCTACGAGCGTTAAATCGCTGATCAATGCGGACAGACTGCTCAGGGCGATCGAATATCTGCTTCCGGAATACACAAACTGCACAACGAACTTTGTTGACGGCGGTTATGTGGACGCTGACGTTGCAGGCGGCTTTGCGGGCGAATTTGCCAGCGGCACAGTGGACAATTCCACGATAGACACGGTGAACAACACGCAGAAATCCATGTGGACAAAGACGATCAAAGAGCTTTATGATCCCGCAGCGATCAATGCAACAGGTGATTTGCAAAAGCAATTCTGCGTAACCAATATTGACAAGGTACACGGCAGAACATACGCGGGCGGCTTCGGCGGCACGCTTCGCTCGGGAGCGCTTGCGAGCGCCGGCGGCGGTCTGTCGATTCTCGGAGATTCAAGACTCGGACTTAATCTTGACATCACCAATCTGGTAAGCGTTGTGAACGCATATATCCCGTATATCAGGCACGCGGGTGTTTACAGCGAAAACGGCTTTACCGTTATTGCGAACACCGTTCGTGACAGCGATCCCAACTCCGGCAGCGCAGGCGGCTTCGGCGGCTTTATGAGCGGCGCACAGATTTCGCATTCCGATGTTTACCGTCTGAAGCACACAACTGTAACGCCTCCTTCCAATTTGGAAGCTGTGGACGCACCTTCCTATTTTAACAGGAGCAGCGAATACGCAGTTACAGGCGGCCGTTACGCAGGCGGCTATGCCGGCAAAATTGATATCGGCAGCGCTGCAAGCCTGGGCAGCGGTCTGAAAGTGCTCGGAGGCACAATTAAGCTCGACGATATGCTCTCGGCGCTTTCCGTGGTCGTATCCACCATCGAACACTCCGATGTTCAGGGCGCAGCAGGCGGCTTCTCGGTCATTGCGGACGCTTTGGGCGCTCACGGAAAGGTCGGTAAGTCGGGCGGCTTCGCAGGCGGCATTTACGGCGGCCATATTCAGAATTCACATTGTAAGAACTTTTATTATATCATCGGTCAGGAAGCCGCAGGCGGCTACATCGGCAGCATGATGCCCGGCGACGCAGCTAAGCTGCTCGACGACGGTAGTATTCTTGACAACCTGATCGACATTGATTCCTCATTGGCTTCTGTCGCAGAGGACTTTGTGCCGACAATTCGCAATTCCACGACCTCATGCGTGCCCTGCGGCGGCGCGGTCAGGGCTGATGCGGCTTCGGACAGCGAGTTCCGTCGCGGCTGCGCAGGCGGCTTCTGCGGTTACAACGACGGCGGCGATATTTGGGGACTGAACACAAGCGCATGGGAAGACCAGAACGATCAGTCAGGTAAATATAACGGTGAACAGCATATCTGTACCGCGTGGCGTATCCGTTCGGTTTACGGCTATGAGTATGCAGGCGGCTTTACCGGCTTTATGAGAGCTGCCGACACTGCTGCAACGAGCGGCATCAGGATCTTCAGCGGATTAATTAGCGTTAACAATATCCTCAGCGCACTTTCCGTGGTTTATCCCACAGATGAGCATACGGCGGTTTACGGTCCGCTGCGTAACATAGATGTTGCTACGTGGAACGCATGGGTGACATATGTCGGTAAATACGGCGGTTACGGCGCGGAGCTTGCGCAGACCGGAACAGTATCCACACAAACGGAGCTTGACGGCAAGCTTTCAAAATACATTTACGGCTGCAACGTCGTCGCCGGACGTTCCGCAAACGACGAAATGGCGATCACCGAAGGCGGCGCCGCCGGCGGTTATGTTGGCTATATGCTGTCAGGTGTAATTACCGACGGTCAGTCATATGATATGAAGCTTATCCGCGCTATGCGTAACGCGGGCGGCTATGCCGGTAAAATGGAGACCGGCGGTGCGGCGACCTTCGGCTCTGTCGATATACTCGGATTGAATCTTAATCTCGGTCAGCTTGTAAAGGCGGTCGAGACCTTCGTTCCGACAGTTAAAAGCGGTACGGTTCACGGCTGGCAGTCGGGCATGACTGTCGAGAGCTTCGGAACCGATTTTACGCACAGATGCGGTAATGCTGGCGGTTATGTAGGCTCTGCTTACGGCGCACAGATCTGGGGTGACAAGAACGTCGGAAATACAGCGGGATCAGGCTGTAACATCACCAATCTCCGCTATGTAAGAGGCACATATGCCGCAGGCGGCTACGCAGGAATGGCGACGGCTGCTGATGTTGCGGATATCAACACCAATTCCTCCGACGGCTTGCTGCAGCGTGCTCTGAATTCACTGATTTCCACTCCGGGCAACTTTGCTTCCGTAATGCAGGCTACAATCACCACCATCCGTCAGGCGTCGGTCAATCCCGATAACAACAGCTTCGGCTTCACGGTAGGCGGCTTAGGAAATATAACGCCTCATTTTGCGGGCGGCTTTGCTGGTTCTCTTGAAGCGGCGGTCATCGGCAGCCGCAAAGGGGAGAGCAACATTGTTGTAAACGGACTGCGCAGCGTTGACGGTCTGTATTATGCAGGCGGCTTCGTCGGCTTGGCAGACGTCGGCAGTGTGGCTTCCGTATCGGGTACAGGCGAAAGTGAAACGAACATCTTATTAGGCTTGATTAACGCGGGAAGCGTCGATCTGCTTGATGTTTTCCGGACGTATATTTATTATTCAACGGTCAACGGCGTATCGGACGGCATGGTGATACGCGCTTATGAATCCGCTCCGGAGGGTATCCTCAGCGAGAAACGGCAGTCCGGCTGCGCAGGCGGCTTCGGCGGCGGTATCATGAACGGCACTGTTACTCACTCCGTTGTTACAAACCTCAACACTGTTTACGGACCCAACTACACAGGCGGCTTTATCGGTCACATGGGCAAGAACGGCGCGGTTGATGTTGACAAGGCGAAGATCCCTCTGCTTGCCGAATTAGACGCGGGCGCGATCGACGTTTTCGGTACGACCATTAACGAATGCAGCGTTGCAGGTATAGAGGCGGGTTCTGTTATCATGTCCACCGGTGGAGCAGACCCGGTTGCAGGCGGCTTCTCGGGCTATACCGATGACGCGCAGATCAAGAACAGCAGAGTTACAAATCTAAAGCAGGTATACAGCGACCAAATCGCGGGCGGCTTTGTCGGAAAAACAAATATGAGCTATTTGGTTTCGGCGGAGGTCGATTCAGCGGTTGTTCAGATCGTGCTGAAAGTTGTAAACGCGCTCGTAAAAGCGCTGTATGTACCGAATCTTGAACAAGTAAGTTTGATTGACTTTGATACTTCGCTTATAGGCCTAAAATTGCTTTCAGACGGCGATCTTCTCTATGTCAATCTTTTAGGCTTGCGAGTCGGTGTTTCTCTTGTGAAATCTACCGAGCCGGGTGTCAGCGACACCGCGTTGATCACGATAGGCGATTCAACGGTCGCTCTGCCGTGTGATGAAAACGGAATTGATTTGACCGGCGAAAACGCCGAGGTTGTTGTCAACCTGATAAAGGCTAACCGCACCAGAGTGGAAAACTGCTCTGTTACCGGTATAGACATCGGTTATGACGTTTACGGCGGCGGTTCTTCCAACAAAGAGGACGGCACAGGTGAAAACGGTTATGCGGGCGGCTTTGTCGGCTACAACAACGAGGGCAAATTCACCTCAAACAGAATGGTTTACTGCGACGCTGTTCGCGGCACGTCGAAGAAGGTCGGTCCGTTCAGTGGTGGTACCCGTCTTGAATCTGTTTACAGCTTTAACACGCTTGCTTCTATTGAAAAGGTAGAAGGAGAAGAAAACATTTACTCCGTTTACAGAGATACAGATTTGACATACGCGCTGACAGGAAACTACAGTCAGTTGATCTCTGAGGGTGTTGCAGATGACGGAACAAATTACAAGAGATTTGATGTAATTCATCTTGCGGCTCCTATTTCTCCGGGAACGAATGAAGAATATTATAAGATTTTCGGAAAGTGGGACGGCGCAAAGCTCTCTGCAAATCTGACAGGTGAAGATGCTGTTGCTGCCAAAGTTTATGTCAGCAATGCAAAAGCCGTATTGATGTCGGATACGCCGACCTTTGAGAATGACGAAAGTCTTATTCCGAATCCCGGTGAGAGCAAGGATCCCTGCGAAAACACCATCGACCTCACCATTCAGAAGATTTGGAACGACCAAAACAACAAGGATGAATCCAGACCAGAGTCTATCAAGGTCAGGATTTGGCAGCAATGGTTTGATAAATTCGGTTCATATCAGAATGAAGTTCTGTTTACTGACTCAACTATTATTCCGGACATTGATGCCGAAGGTTGGTTTACGATCAACAAGAATGATCACGGACGTGCAGGCTCGGCTACATGGACAAGAGTTATCAAAGGCTTGCCTGCTAACACCACCGTGGGAGACTCGATCCGCTATTACGGTTATGTTGTGGAGGAAGCTCCGATCTTAGGTTATAACAGTGTGGTGACCTATGATGAGTCAGGCTCAACCGCGACCGCAACCATTACAAATACACCCTCAACATTTGAGATCGTGTTTAAGTATTATGACCGTTATGAAATTGACGGAAAGCCTTCGGGAATTGAAGATACGGAAACAGAATACACGGTTCCCGTTAAAAATATTCCTGACAAGTTCCTGACTTATGACAATTCTCATACAGTGACGGCTATTGATTTCAGCGGCTTGATAGGTGAAAAGGCTGTTGAGTTTTCCGAGAATGCTTTGAATGTCGACAACGTTATGTGTGATTATGACCTCTGGACTTCACAGAGTGCGGCGGTTTCTGCAATGGCAGGCAGAACATATTTCGTCGACGGTAATAAAGTAAGCTACGGAAAAAATACAGAATATCACACCGACTATTTGGGCAAGCCGAACAGTCATGAAGACTACAGCGGTCAGGAAAAGTCCCGTGATGAAAAGTGGGTCAACTATTATCAAACCTTCGAGGATCCCGATGCAAAGGTTAAGGAATATGAGGAAGCCAAGCTTAAAGAGGATAAAAACTTCCTGAAAGTCAATAAGATCGTCGTTTGGTGCTACAACTATCCCAGAACTTACAACGTCGACATTTACGGCGCAGACAGCGCGGATGACGTAGTTGAAAAGACTGTGGCAGAAAAAACGGTTTATGTCTCGAATGCAGAAAAGACCTCGGACAGCTCGGTAAATGAGCACAAGTTCTATTATAACCAGCGCTTTGGCGGCAAAATGAACGACGCGGCTCAGGATGCGGGAGGCTTTATTGAAAACTATGGCCTTGCGAGGTTCACGGATGTACTTCCGGAGGACTATGCCGAACAATCATTTGTCGATTACACCTTTGCTTATTGGGCTTATAACCAAGAGGGTACGCAAATAGCGTCCGTTGAAAGAGAGTTCTGGTACCGCGTGACAACAGATACCAAGCTTTACGCGGTGTATTCAAAAGGAGATTCTTCCGATCCCGGTATTTCGATTTCGGCAAATGAGAATGACACGTTCGTTGACGCGAGCGGTGTTTCCAGAACACGCTTGAATATTCTCGGAAGCATTTACGGCGCCTCGCAATATGACTCAAATATCAATAAGCTGTCGTTTGTGAACATCTCTCTCAGCACTCAGATCAGAGATAATCCTCAAATTTATACTCCCGAAAAGGTCAACGCGCTCTTTGAGCAGTATAAGAATCAGCTGAAAGAAATCGTTAAGAAATTCGACGACGAACAAGGCAGCAAACCGTTTACATCAGCTGAAACCTATGACGGAGATATTGATGCAGATGGTAATGTCACATCCGAACTTAAGCTGACGCTTACGACAAAGGGATACATTTACACCGTTCTTCCGAAAGGAAAAACCGGTGAAGAAGGTGAATCGACAACCTCGCTCACAAACAAAAACAGGGTGCAGTTTACGATGGTTTACAAAACATCAGCCCTTAACATCAACAATACGGGTTCAAACGGTGATACCTGCTTGATGTATTGCGCCGCCTTGAAGTACAAGGGTGAATGGAGCGTAAGCAGCAACTGCTTGATTTATTATAACGGCGAAGTGGTTGATAACACAGCCAACAAATGGAAGTAAGGGGTGTTTTGTTGAAAAAAACATATATATCACCGGAATTTGATTTCACTCAAATTTTTCTTACAAATGTGGTGTGTGTTTCATATGCGGAAACCGTTGTTGACGATATTATTGAGTACGACGGCGACGACGATGATGTTTGATCCCGGTTCTGTTTCGAGCAAGTAAAAATTTCTTTTCAGGCGGCAGTCTGTAAAGGTTGCCGCCTGATTATGTTCACGGAGAACAAGTATGAAAATAATAAAAAGAATTATTGTTACCACGTTGATTGTTTCGGTATTGCTTGCAGGCTTTAGCTTTAGCGCGTCTGCGTTAGTCATTTATGACGGCGATTTCGGCTATGAGGTAAATGTGTCAAAGCGAGAGGCAACGCTTGTCGGATATATCGGAAGCGGAGGAACGGTTGAGCTGCCCGATTATTTTCAAGATTATCCCGTAACGGTTATTGACAGGAATGCCTTCTCGGGAAATACCGATATTAAAGAAATAGTGTTTTCGGGCGCAAACACGACTGTTGAAGAATACTCATTTATGAATTGTACTTCTCTTGAAGCGGTTTATATCCCCGAAAACGTTGTCAATTTCGGCGACAGAGTATTTGAAGGATGTACTTCGCTGAATACCGTTACAATGCTTTCGGACATTGTCAGTATGCCTACGAATATGTTTTCGGGATGTACCGCGCTTGAAAATGTGACTATCAACGAGAATATTGCGGAATTCAGCTACGGCTGCTTTAACGGCTGCGCATCATTAACAAATTTAGATTTTGTAGAAAACGGTGTTATGCTTCAATCATATGCGTTTAACGGCACGGGCGCAGAGTCGGTGGTACTTTCCGATTCGCTCTTGGCGATTCCTGATCACGCTTTTACAAATTGTCCAAATCTAAAATATGTGACGATCCCACAAAGCGTAGTTTTTATTCAGCCAAATGCGTTTGATTTTGAGGACTTAACGATCCGCTGTTTTTATGATTCATATGCGTATGTTTTTGCAACAGAGCACGGATATTCGTATGAATTACTCGATGGAGTTAAGCTCGGAGACGCAAACGGAGATAGCTTTGTAAATATTAATGATGTGACACGCGTACAGCGTTATCTTGCCGAGGCGGAAAATATCGAGGGAATATATCTTTATGCGTCCGACGTCAACCGCGACGGCTTTGTTGATATCTCCGACGCAACAACCTTGCAAATGTATCTCGCGGAGTACGAAATACATTATCCGATCGGTGAACCGATAGTTGCTTGATGAGAGGTGAAAAGTTGATTTTCCTTTAGGAATCACCTTTTCACTTACAATAAAAAGTCACCGTTTTAGGTGAATATAATTTA
This sequence comes from Ruminococcus sp., assembly GCA_045130495.1. Taxonomy (GTDB): domain Bacteria; phylum Bacillota; class Clostridia; order Oscillospirales; family Acutalibacteraceae; genus Ruminococcoides. The sequence goes on from JBGUPW010000002.1 coordinate 18,663, forward strand.
AGATAAGGACAGAGCAAAATTTAAAATAAAGCAATAAAAAGAGCGCATCGGCAAAGGTGTGCTCTTTTTTTAATGAAATATCAGTGAATGGTGGATTTTATTGTTTGAAAAAACAAAAGCAAGACAGTTGATGAAGTTAGGGAAAAAATATCCCAATATCAAATTTAGGTATAACTTTATCATAAGTATAACAGATTTTGACTATTATTTCAAGAAAAAGTTCCCAATATTACTCAATATTACTCATAAAAATAATTTATTGACTTTATTACGATTGGCTGAATAATCCGCAGAACGCAGCCAAGGCCGTATAAAAGGGCGGCAAGCCGTTGGCTTTTTATCAAGGAACTCATTTTTTCGGATGTAGGAAGCACTGATAAATTTGGTTGCATTAATCGCGCCGAAGAATTTATGGGACAGATCCAAAAAAGGAGTGTCCATAACTTAAATCCGTTATGAACACTCATACTGGTGCGCCTGACAGGACTTGAACCTGCACCCTCGCGGACCAGAACCTAATGGTAACGTCACCTCGGTGTAAAAAATGATATGCAATCTGCGGACATTGATAAATAGCAGCTCATAAGAGAATAAACTCATAGCAAAAAAATCAATGAACGCGCAGTAATGAAGAAATAAAATTCGTATTTCTAATGATTTGTAACAGAGTAGGGTAAGTTATAATCAAATAGTATTATAATTCTTTTTGATATTTTAGAGTTAACTCCGCTTCATAAATAAAAAGGATTAAGAAGAGAAACTAAACTCCTGATATTTTTTCTATTACGTAAATCCCCAGTCAATATATTAAATAAAGACACATTTTTCTTCCATTCTTTTTCTTGTGGGAGATTTTGAGACTCTGTTCTTGTAGCCGAAACATACTGCAGAGAGAACCGGATATTTTGAATAACTTGCTACCGACTGATAGGCATACAAAATATCCGCACACCACAAACTGCCTATTCTGAGCGCCTCAGCCTGCAGCAACATATTTTCTACTGCGGCTCCAATCGACTGAATATCAACTGCTTCGATATCTTTGGCTGCTATATTCCAGTTCACTCCGTCGTCATGGATTTTAACCATGTTATTTTCGTAACAAACTAAAACCAAGACGGGTGCTTGCCTAATGATGGCTATAGTATCCAGACTTGCTTTTATATCTTGCCTCTGGGGCTTTTTGATAATCAAGCCATTAATTTCGTTCTCCATAGCATCAGCCAATTTCTTTTTCTCTTCTTTATTGGTAATGGCGATGAAATGCCATGGTTGTCTATTTTTGGGAGATGGAGCCTTTAATCCCGCCGAAATAATTTTTTTTATCACTTCATGATTGATTTCTGTGTTTTTGAAAAACCTGGTGCTGGTTCTTTTATCGATTGTATTCATAGCATCCATTTTAAAACCTGCAATTAATCAGAGAAACACTCTTATCAAAAGCTTTCTTATGTAGCTTTATTGCGGAAAAATCAATATTAATTAATTTAATGTTTTTGAAACAAGCTTCCGATAACCCAACTACATTATCGAATTTTACTCCATTCAAGCTTCCACCAATAAAACAAGCTCTATCAGAGTTAAAAATTGATTCTGAAAAATCAGTATGCTCAAAAATACAGTTTTTGAATTTTGTATTTACCAAAACAGAGTTTCTTAATACTGCTTTGTTGAATGAACTATCCACAAATTCAGCGTTATTAAACACAGAAGAACTCAGTAAAGCATGATTAAATTGCGTTTTTATTCCGTTGCTTTCTGTAAAAATGCATTCATTGCCAATAACACTAGAAAAATCAACGCCATCCAAATTAGAAGAAGTAAAATCCGTTTTAGTTAGTGTAGCGAACCTAAAGCTGTTTTTCTTTCGATACTCACAACTGAAGCAATTCCTTAGACCACGTATATCGGAGAATTTTTCTTCGTCCTGACTAATGTTCTTGAAGGAAGCGTTTTGACAGGACGCGTAATCAAAAGCATTTCCTACGAGGTTGCTGTTTGAAAAATTAGCATCCTTTAAATTCGAATTCGTAAATCGGTTTCTCGCTAGCAAAGAGTCTGCCAGAACAATTCCGGATGCATTTGAATTGTTGAAATCTGAAACAACAATAACCGAATTGGTCAAAATAGTATTTGAAAAGTTGGCAGATTGGGCGCTGGAAAACGAGATAATTGTATTATACATTTGCGATTTTTCCAGACTGGAATTATCAAAGCTAACAAACGAAAAGAAGCTATCAAACATTTTGGCGTCGTCAAAATTAGTACCCTCAAATGAAAACAGCGAGTTGCATGTATAATCCTTTATATGCTGCCGATCATCATTGTCCGACCAATACGGAAAACGATGGTCCATGAATTCTCCCTGTGCATTCAGATTCGCTCTGCTGATGTCTGCTCCCTTAAAAGTCGCATACTTAAAAAAGGTACTTTCACGACCTGTATATGGGTTCCATTCGTTGGCGTGATCATCAATGCAGGTGACTGGTATATTATAGTTCTCATTCCCATTCACGACATCAATGAAATACATGCCAGCCATTTTGACCCCAGTAAAATCTGTCCCTTTGCAGTTTGCTCCTTTGAGTTTTATGTTTGAAAGATTGCATCCTGAAAAGTTGGTGTATTGTAAATCAGCTCCAGATAAACTTACCTCTGAAAGGTCCATATTTGTGAAATTCTCACCACGAAGCAAAAAAGATAACAATCTCTTTTTTACTGTACACCTGAGCTCAGGTCTTTCGTAGCTGAAAGCTGGGTGTTTTTTGGTATTCTTTTTGCCTCTTTCCTCATACACCAAATAACTGTCTCTGCATCTAATCAAATCATCATATACTGAGATAAAACCGACAGAAGTAGCGTCCAGATCCCTTTTTGTTTTCTTGTATTGTTGACTCGTTTGACTCTGAGATTCTTTTTCAATGCAATTTTTCGATAGTTCGTATCTGCTGTTTCTTTTGTCGGTGGATAGATATTCCCATCCAAAATCCTTAATATCATTTGTAAAAATATTGTGTTGTATGTTTTCAATTTCCAGCGAAAGTAGCTTTGTTCTTCGATTGGTATTAGAGAATGCTGAACCAACGCTTTCGTGATTGTCTAATATTCTCTCGATAAGCAACTCCAGATTATGTATTTTCTTGTACTCTGAATCATTGCTCTGTGACTTTCTTCCCTTTGACAAAGCCAGATTGTTTGCATATTTGTCGTTTATTTCATCTATCACGTTTTTAGATATATTTGCATAAGTGATGTCGCGCCTGAAAATGTAGAAATTCATTGCGAACATGACAATGACAGCCAAAACTGAAAATGTCAGAATCACCAAAGTAGCTATTGATAATACTACTGAATGAGAAAAATTCTCACTTGAGATAAACTTGCCGGATACTTCTTCTGTTGTCAGTTTCCACTCTATATCCCATAATTGTTCTAAACCCATTAATATAAAACCGACTATGATAACAAATCCGGTTAGAACCAAAGATAAAAGAAACATCAGCCACAACATATCACGGTATTTTTTTATTATGTTCCCTAAATATCTATTGTTCAAATCATCAGATCTTAAATCAGACCAGATAAAAGCATACGAAGCAGCAGTCAAACCAAACATGGAACCTGTTACGCCTGCAGTAGTCGATATGATGGTGTTGACGTCTTGATCAATACTTAATTTACCATTCAAAACAAAAATTATCGCTGTTATCAAAGTTGAAATAAAAAACAAGACTAAAACCGGAATAACAAACTTAAAAAAGTTAGAAAACTTTGTTGACTCATTATATATTTGTATAGGGTTTTTGTTCATCAATATGCGTCCCCTTTTAGCTTAACCATTGATTTAACCAAAATGCTGAATGAGACTGTTTATTTCAGATTCATTCAGACTAATGTTGCTTGCGCCTATATCATTCATCAAATTAGAATAGCAACTGCAAATATTCTTGTTCGCCATTAGTGCGTCTATTTTTTGCTTTCTCTTCAAAGCTGTTTTCTCTTCCATAAATGAATAATAAAATTCAAAAATCATGTCATGGCAGTTATCGCAGGCTGTTGGCGGAATGAGAGGATATTGATTATCTTCATAAAAATTTTTTCTGTCACCAAACCAAGAAAATGCAATTCTTTCTAAATATTTCTGTGGAAGCCTAGATAACAATTCAATAACAAGCCAGTGCGAAACAGGTTGATAAAACCCTTGCTCAAATAAGCGGTACATTAAGGTAAATGGCTTAATGTTTGCTGGAAAGATGACAACCGAATCTGCTTTGTGATTAAACGCCCAATGGATTGACTCCAAAGAAGTAGTTAATTGGTCCTTGGTACTTAAAAAAGGAGAACCCACAAAAACGTTAAGACAGGCGCTCATGTTGTGCCTGTGTATGGTTTCAATACTGTTTATTAAACTATTCAAATCCAACTTCTTATTCAAGCATTTATGCAGCACAAATTCATTCGATGATTCAAAACCCATTTCAATAATAATATGGTTAATATTTGTCAGTGTGTTGGATATTTTTTCTAACATCAAATCATTAACCGTCGAGCAATGCGTTTCAAAAATAACTGTGTCGATTTCTATTTTACATAAATAATTTAAAACGGCGTCAAAACACTCAGCTGAAATTTCACTTTCATCAAAAATACTGCCATATGTACCAAATAGTACAGTAGTAACTGAATCCAGATTCTTTGATAGCTCTTGCTCTAGAGAGTGAGTCACTTCATCGGGAGAAAGGTTTCTTCCGATTCCATAATCACACATTATACAAGCACCGCAATTTCTACTAAATCGGCATCCCTGACTTTCTATGCAGCAATGTAGAAAATGCGGATTAGGCTTCCAACATGTTACTTTTTTGTTTTCAGGTGTCAACGGTCTTCTGAGATGTGCATTGATATTCTTTTGACCAATCAATTCCATCATTATCACCAACTATTTTTAATACAATATGGCATACTCAATGTGTTGTTTTGACAAGGTACACACTCAGGTCCAAGATAAAGATTATACTCACTGCAAATACTTTGAGCTTTATTATACACAGATAAAAGTTCGTCGTTGGAAAGAGGAACATTGTTCTCTCCTTTTGTAAACGGGATTGGGCGAAAAACAGATAGAATCGGTGCAACTCCAATTTTGCATACTTCTCTAACGCCTTCGAGCAACGACTCAACTGGTTCCAGTCCTACAATGAACGAAGTTCTGACACTCCCTTTTTTACCCCATAGAGAAACAGCATATTCAAGCATTTTGAAATACCGTTCCAAAGGAATACTGCCTTTTCCGGGCATCCATTTCTGCGCGATGCTTCTGTCCCATATTTCTATATTGAGCGCTATCTCTGTAACGCCGTTGTGATAATAATCATCCAACACATCTGTTGACATCGGCGGAACTGTCATAACATAAATAGGGTATTCCCCTTGTTGCTGAATATGTTCTGCAATCGCATTTATCGAAATTGCTTCCCTTGAGGGAGTATCCGATCTTCCTCCAATAAGAAAATGTCTGAATTCATAGTTAGAATGAATATAACAATCTACCGCCTCAAAAACATCTTCAAGATTAAAATCAAAATCATGATTCTCTACTTCGCAAAAGTCGCATCCAACATTATTCTTTTTAAAACAACAATTTGTTGAATGTTGAATTCTCACTCTATCTGTTGCGAGCAGACAAATATCCTTTATTCTGGTTCCAGAACTAAGTAATCGGTCGCTTAAAATATCCGCTTTAGGAATCTCTATATTTTTCAGGTATTTTCCGCAGCAGAACAGTTGCAACTGATTGTCGTTTACATGTATACGAAACGGTGAAAATGAAACAAATTTTACACAAATTGGACTGTTAATAATGATACTGTCAATCGTTATATCAACCGCATAATAAACGCCCTCGCGCATACCACCGTTTTCTGCCAGAAAAGCCTTAGCGTCATCTTCTATGGCAACGCCCATGTTGATTAGTGCTATTTTGAGATAAAGTAAATTATTATGGGTGATTTCAGTAAACCATTTCTCCGAAAAGTCCGGAATTGACGGATGAAGGGCTATACACCCATCTTCTGTAATAGAAGTGATATTCGTTTTAAAAACAACACGCTCCAAAGTGGCAAACGGGTCAATTTTGTATTCGTACGACAGTCCTTCCTCAAAAACCGTTTCCACATATTTTTCTTTTCTGTAATTCTTTATATGCCCTGTCGGTATCTCGCCTCTGTCATTTGCCATATAAGTAAAGGAGCTGTAAGGCACATCCAAGTTAAAAGAATCAAAACTGAGGTCGCCGCCATAAAATGCCATATAGTTTAATTCTTGCATAGATGGAAGTTCGGCATTTTGCAGAGCGAGATTCAAAAGGAGAGTAGAACCTTGAAATCTGTTATTCATTTCCAGAATATGTACTTTTCCATTGACAATTATTGCGTCAACTCCAGTGATGCCTCTATAACCCTCTTTCTGCAACTTCTCGCAAATATTTATCATATAACCATAAAACTGGTCGATTTCAGATTTTTTTAAATTTTTAGCTTCTATATAATCAGAACCGTGATAGAGTAGTTTTCCGTTATGCTGAATCAAAATTTGTATAGATATTGGAAACAATTTAATATCATCATCTGAAATAATAGCATGCATATTAACCGGAATGTTTTTTTCTTCATATCCTGAAACTAAATATTGTTCGTTAGGTGATATTCTGGTTCTTATTAATGATTCATTTTTTTCAGTAAGAATATTTGTTCCTTCGCCTCCTGTGGCCATAATAGCCTGAACAACAAATGAGTTATAACCACCAAAGAGTTGTTTTAAATTTTTATATTCACATTCATACCCAAACAGCAATTTAGAAGAATGAATTTGACAAACATTTCTAGCCCACTTTCTGAAAGACACCTTGTTATTAAGCTTATCCATTAAACTTTTTTCGTTTAAGCAAACTGTTCTTTCAACAATACTCATGCTGTTATAGTATGCCTGATTCGGGTCATATGACATAAATCGGACATTGGGATTGCAATCTATCCATTTTTCTAACTCAGATTCTATAAAGAGATCCTGATCTTTTGAATAAACATTGTGGTTAATCCTTTTCTTAGAATTAATACAATAAGAAGTATTGTTGTTACCTCCGCTTCCATAAAGTGTAACGGTACTATCAATAAATCCATTTGTAAACAAAAAGTCTGTTTCTCTAGGTCCAACGCCTACTATTTTAATCATATAACCATCATCCTATAATGAAATATACATTATAATTTTACCTCTTTTAAAGAAATAATGCAAGAGTTTAGTTAAAATTTGTAAAATTTGTAAAAACATTTCTTTTGATTAATACTTTGTATTTCTGTTTAATTACTTGTTATTAAGTTGTGCAGTTTTCTTGGCGATAGTATAATTGAAAATATTATTCTTTATTATTCGCATCAGTTTACCATCAAAGAAATCAGCCAAATTCTTAAAATCCCGAAAGGTACAGTGATGAGCCGTTTTGATAAAGGAAGAAAACTGCTGAGAATTGAGTTATCATAAAACTGCCCCTGTTGCTATTTCGGCAACAGGGGTAGTTTTCATTCTGTTAAGTAGTTTTTCATCAGCTCCCGACCTTTGCTCAGGCGGCTTTTGACGGTGCCTTCGGGTAATTTCAGGATTTGCTTTATCTCCTTGACGGTGAACTGCTCAATATAATAGAGCACGACAACCTGCCTGATTTTTACAGGCAGGCTCTCGATCGCCATGCGAATTTCAGTTGATGTTTCGGCGTTGTCCGACGAAATATCGGTATCATGCAGCTCCGTTGTTTTAGCGGCTGACTTGAGTTGCTTGTTGCAGACATTTATCAGGATACGCACCAGCCATGTTTTGAAGTATTGCTCCTGCTTCAAGGTTCCAAGCTTCTCAAAAGCTGTGAGGATAGCCGTTTGCACGGCGTCCTCGCAGTCTTTTTCGTTTCTGAGCATGGACATCGCCACGCGGTACAGCGTCGGTTCGCTGTCAAGGATAAGGTCGGTAAAGGCTTCTCTGGTCATACCGTGCCTCACTCCTTTATTTTAACGCAGTCGTTATGATAATTAAGGGTAATTGTTTCCGCTTTATCATCAATAACTTCGTCATCACTTGAATTGAAACGCAGATAGGCATTATCAAGTACATCGTCATCGACAACTATCCCGTAAGTCAAGGTGCGTGTTTCACCCTTGCTCATATGCAGAACATTTACTTCATCACCCGGAGTCGATAATACAGTATCGATATTGCCGTAAATTATTCTTTGGGTAACTCCGTTTTTATCCTCCTCACCGTTGTGATGGTAGCTTCCGTCCTTGTCTTTTATCAGGATAACAGGGCTGAAATCTCCCATCACATCAAAATCGGCATATGGTGAATCGGTGCTCTGCGTTATTTCCACTGTTACAGAAAAGAAGTGCCGTTCATCCTCGGTATCCCATTCTTTGCGCTGGGTGTTCACTCCGTCGCTGTCGTTGATATCGTGTCGTGTATAGGGAGTTATCAGTTTACCGTTTTCATCAAAGAAATCAGAGTGAATAAGAGAGTAATCTGTTATCCAATTCCAATAATCCTCGGAAATACCATTGGTACTGTTTTGCTCTTTAATTGATGTGACTTTTACAGTGAAATCATTGGAGTGAGCTTCACGCCCCCACTTAAATGCTTCGCCGAGCTTGTGCATGGAAAAGCCTGCATTAACTTCCCAATCGTACTCCAGTCGCTTCAAATCCAAGTCGCTTCGAACCATATCGGCGTAAGTCGTTTCAGGAACATAGTCCTTATCCTCCTCCAGACTGAGGTTCTGCATGATTTTCAGCAGTTCGTTTTTATCTGCGCCGCCGTAAGCGCCGCCGCCTACAACATAGCCCCAATCTTCAAAGTACATTGTAGCTCCGTAATCGACCTCGCCGCCTTCTGTCATTTGACGGGTGGTGATAATGAGCTTATGACCGTTGACAACTGTTTCCTCACTGTCAATAATGTAGGTTTCGGTGTAATCAAAATCTTTTGCGGGGACTACGGAAAAGGAAAAGCACTCTCCGTTTTCCGCGTTAATGTTCTGAAACTTACTCACGT
>JBGUPW010000003.1:0-14176 GCA_045130495.1 Ruminococcus sp.
GGTAAATGTTACGTCGCCTGTAACTGTGGGAAGCGCCTCGTTGAGGGCGTAGTCCTTTGTGCCGTCGTTCCAGCCGCTGAATGTGTAGGAGTACTGTGCGGTTGCTGCCTTTGTGGGAACTGCTCCGTCATATGTCGGGAGTGAACCGTATTCTACGTCTGTGTCGGTTTCAATTACATCGTTGCCGTTCTTCCAGGTTACGGTGTACTTGTTAACTGTCTCGCTGAATGTTGCGGTGTAGGTTACGTTGCCTTCAACTGCGGGAAGTTCAGCGTTGGGATCGTAGGTCGTTGTGCCGTCGCTCCAGCCTGCGAAGGTGTAGGTGTATTGTGCTGTTGCAGTCTTTGTCGGAGTGCTGCCGTATGAAGGTTTGCTGCCGTAATCTAAAGTATCTTCTCTTATAACGCCCTGATTGTCCCATGTTACCTTGTACTTGTTAACTGTCTCGCTGAATGTTGCTGTGTAGGTTACGTTGCCTGTTACTGCGGGAAGCGTTGCGTCGGGATCGTAGGTTGTTGTGCCGTCGTTCCAACCTGCAAATGTGTAGGTGTACTGTGCGGTTGCTGCCTTGGTCGGTGTGCTGCCGTATGAAGGAGTGCTGCCGTAATCTACAGTATCTTCTCTTACAGCACCCTGATTGTCCCATGTTACCTTGTACTGTCTTAAAACAGGAGTGAAGGTAGCCTTATAGGTAGCATTGCCTGTTACCGCAACAGGTGTGGTATCCCAACCTGCAAAGGTATAGTCATACTGAGCAGTTGAAGCCTTTGTCGGGTTGGCGTGTGTGGGAACCGTGCCGTACTCAACCTCGGTGGTGTCGATCTCACTACCATCATCGTTCAGCCATGTGATCGTGTACTTGTTAACTGTCTCGCTGAATGTCGCCTTGTAGGTCTTTGCACCTTTTGCCGCAACAGGTGTGGGATTCCAACCTGTGAAGGTGTAGGTGTACTGCGCTGTTGCAGCCTTTGTCGCGTCAGCGTGAGTGGGAACTTTGTTGTACTCAACCATAGTTGTGTCGATTTTAGAACCATCATCGTTTTGCCATGTGATCGTGTAATAAAACTTTAAATTGCTGACTTTCACAGTTGTCACTGCGCTGTCAGAGTCACTCTGGTCAGACTGCATTACAATTTTTATGGTTTTTCCGGCTTCAAGCGAAGTTTCGACATTTCCGCTGCCTCCACTGTTTTGGTATCTAGTACCGTTTACAGTAACATAACCTTTGGTGTTTGGTCTGCTACTGCCAAAGGATACTGTGTAATCAAAAGAAATTTTTGCTGTAGCTCCGGTATTGTTTGTAAAGGTGATCTCATCACTTTGTTGTTCATCATCCTGGCAGTTGCCGCCGGATTTTCCTTTAATCGACGCTGTAAAGCCAGTAGTCGATATACCTGATGTCGAGGCAGTGCCGCCATAGGTAACACCCAAATCCGGAATGTTGACTGTTATGTCTGCCGCCGAAACTCTTAGTACAATGAGCAGCAGAACTACCGCAACAAATACAGAAGCAAAGCCGATCGAGTATCGCAGGAATCTGCTTTTTGTTTTTGTTTTCATGTTTTTCCTCCTTGTTTTAATTGATTTTTTGATAATATATGTAAACTCAGGAGCAAAAATACTCCTAAGATAATGCAGATTACACAGCCATAAAATGTCACATTATATACAGGCGGTATGCTCGTTTCGCGGGATATCTCCAAAAAAGGTCTTGCCGCTCCGTATACAATCAAAAAAACAGGATAGGTCTTTCCGCTGAAACGCCGATCAAAGGCTTTTTTGCCCGCAACAAACACAAAAGCAAACACAAGAAGCAGTTCAATTATCCTGATCGGCCAACGCAAATTTGTGCCCGGGATATACGTGCCGATACAACAGCCCTGAAAATAGCAGGCTGTTTTTCCAAAACCAAAGGCAATCAGAGTCTGAACGAACAAAACATCGGAGGTTACTTTCAAATCGCGTTTTGTCAGCTTTGCCGCAATCAAATAAATCGGCGGAACCATGATAAAGATAAACAAGCCCGACCTGTTTGACGAGTGGTAGCCGAGGACCAAATTCTGCAATTCGGCTCCCGCTATTGCCGCAGCTAAATCCAACAAGTAAACACAGGCAAGATATATAACTATCTGCCACAGGTTTTTTATACGAAGATCATCCTTGAACTCTTTCAGCCAAAAGAACGACGGAATGATGCTCGCAAGCGCTAAAACAATATAAGCGTTATCGTATATAAATTTAACTATTTCCATTTACTATACTTCTGAAAAATCTAAAGCTTTTGTTTTATTAGGTTTTTCGCTATTACCGGAATCATATTGTTTGTAAAAGTATCGATATAAAAGGAATCCTATCACAACGCATATAACTGCAAAAAACATACCATCCGGTATAAAGAATATTTTTGATCCTGTTTTTCTTATAAATTCCAATACAAATCGGCACAGACCGTATAGTATCATAAAGGTTGGATAAACCAAACCGCTTTTGAATTTCTTCATTTCTACATAACGGCAGATTTCAAGAATGATCAAATCAAACATAACCTCTATTAATTGAACAGGGAGGATAACAGGATTTCCGTTGAACCAATATGTAACTGCGCCGCAGCACCCGCTGATAAAGCAACCGATGCGTGTGCATGACAGCAGAACTATACCAAAAGGAGTACAATAATCAAGCATTTCGGCAAAATCAATTGTTGTAAATTTTGAAACCAAAAATGTTATAAGAGGAAATAAAAAAATTGCACCAAATAAAGACAGCCCGCCTAATTGAATACCTTTTTCTGCAACAGTATGGAGATTCTCAATAATGTACATCAACTTTCCGCCTGCGAAAGCGACAACTAAGAACAAAACAGGAGTAATGATTGCTTTTGCAACGCCATATTCATAACGGTGCCGTTGTCTTAAACTGATAAAAATGGAGACGGCTAAGCCCAAAAGCATCATAAACCAGTATGCCGGAATAAAAAGAATCTTTAAATCATTGTATTTGAAAGTTCCTCCGTAACCGACAAAATCAAAATCATACTGTAAATCATGAGCCGAAAAAGCTTCATAAGTAAAAAAAATAATTGCTAATAATACAATTCCCGCAAAATATGCAGGACGCACTATTTTTGTTTGTTTTATAATAATCACCTCTTGATTACAGACACCTACGGCTCAGACCGGTATTAAAGCTGCACCGATCCTTTACCTAATACAAATATATCATATTATTTATTATATTGCAATTAGTTTTAAAGAATTATAATGAATGTTTTTGAATATTTTACTAATTTTTGTGCATTTGATATCACAGGACCGCCGAGCTATGTCTTCAGGTCTTTAAAATACCACCTGTTATCCATAATAACAAAAGAAGCATTAAGCGTTACGCTCTGTTTTCCGACAAGCGGAAGCTCGGCGCTGACCGTCATTTTTCCTTCGGCAGCCTCACCGTCTTTTTTAAGGTCTTGCAGCTCGCACTCGATTTGAGGCGTATTTCCCGAATTGAACAAGCCGAAAATGCCGTTTATCAATTGCAGCGCACCGCCCTCGATGTTTCTTTCAAAGCTTTGCTCGGGCAGGAACAGCTTTGCCATTCCGTCGCGGTCGTTTTTGTTGAAAGCGGCTTCAAACTGCTCAACAAGCTCTTCGGGAGTGTTTTTGGCTTCCTTTCCCGTTATGACCTTTGAAATCGGGTTCAGCTCGCCCGTTATTTGCGGGAGAGCGAACGCGATAAAAGCCAACGTGCCTGCGGCAACCAAAAGAACGCTGACCGTGATTATAACGATGTTTCTCGCCAAATGGCGTTTGGGCTTGGCAGCCGCTTTCACCGCCGCCTGTTCGGGCTGAGGAACCTCACCCGGCAAATATTCCTGAGGGCTGTCCTTCTCGGCAACGGCGGCATTTACGGGCGGCTCGGCAGGTTCGGGAGCAGTATATTCTTCCTTCGGCTCCGAGGCGCGTGCGGCTGCGGAAAGCGCTGCCTGCTTAACTTCGCGATTCATTTCATGCACGGGAGCTTCGGAGGCGGTTTTTCCGAACGACCACGCGATAAAAGAAAACAAATTATCAACGGGTATCTCAGTGCAAAAGCCGTTGCGCTCCGCCTGTGTCTTCATGCGGAACGCGGCATAGTTAAGTCCGATGGCTGCGGCGTTTTCGCTCACACCGAAGGAGTATGATATATCGTTTATGCTCAGCCCCAAAACACAGCGCGCAAGCAGAGCGAGCCTTTCGTCGGGCGTCAGATTTTTGAGCATTTCCGAAACGGTTTGCCGCTGCCGGGAGTAATCGACGCCGGGCTCGGGCTTAAATTCTCCGCGCAAAACGTCAATGTAAGCAAAGGATGTGTCGGTCGATTGCGAAAACGGCTCGCAGCTCTTTTCATTTTTCAAAAAAACCGCGCACATAAACAGGGAAAGCCTGTTTATCCCCTTGCGAAAGCTCGCAAACTCGGATATCTTATCAATCCGCGAAAAAGCCTCGCGGTAAGCGTCCTGCATGATTCCGTAAGCGTCCGAAACGCTGTTTACAACATCAAGAACCACCGTGTAGGGCTGTTGGTATGTTCGGTAATAAAGCTCGTTGACCGCTTTTTCGTCGCCGCGGCGGACAAGCGGAATCAACCGGGTTTTGTCCATGCTCTCCCCTGCCTTTTGATAATCATTAGAATAGGTGTGTGTATAATTATATGCTTTTATTATAACTCATTGCTCCGCATTTCGCAAGGAAATCGGAAAAAACAGCACCGCACTTTTGCATTGTGCGGTGCTGCCAAAGGATCAATTATACGTCGTAGTAGTAGTCGATTTCCTTTACGGTGTCGTTTTCAATGAGGAATTGCAGAGACTTTCCGTCGCCTGCGTCATAAGCGTAGTATGTGCCGACCTCACGGAAGCCGTCGCCGTAAGCTGCCTTGACAGCGGAAGCGGTGTCGCCGACCTTAACGCCCTTTGAGGTGGGGATATCGGCGGATTTTATAACGACTTCAAGCACGCGATCCTGTCCGTTGAGAGGATAGGTGTTCAGAACAAAGTTTTCATAGGTATAAGTCTTGTCTTCGCCTTCGTTGCTGTGGCAGCTAAGCTGAGAACTTACATCCTTGTATTCGCCGAGAGCGGAGATAGCGGCGTTAGCGTCGCCGTTGAGCTCAACTTTTACGCCGTTAAAGCTGAAAACAGCGTCGTCGGCGGAAATCGTGCCGCCCGACTGAGCAGAGCTTTGTGCAGCGGAGCTTTGAGCGGCAGAGCTTTGCGCAGACTCAACCTTTGATTCTGCCTTGGAGCTGTCGGAACCGCAGCCCGCAAGAGCGCAGGCGGAAGTAACGGCTATAACAGCGGAAACAAGATAAATAATAGGTCTTTTCATATATAAGCCTCCTTAAAAATTATCGGAATCTCTTATGCTTCAATGCCGTGCTTAATGTCATGCTTACACGCGGCAGGGAATTTAAGAGGTTCACATATATCAACGCCCAAGACTGTTTGTCTTTTTAAGCATTGTTATCAAACCTTAATGCGCATCCACTCAACGTCAGGTTGGAGCGTAGTCACGTAATCCACATCGCAGTCATCTCCGGGAGCTACTCCGAAGTGGTTGTATTCGTTGTGGTGCATATCCCACTCGGGGTCGTAATATTTTCCGTCGACCTCTGCCCAGCCGTGACCGCCGGTGTTGCAGGCGTAAGCTTCGGTGTAGCCTATAGCCTTAGCCATGAATGCGAACGCCGCACCGTAGCTAAAGCAGTCGCCCTTGCCGTAAACAAAAATGTCGTTGGCGTAAACGATCGGCCAGTCCATTTCGTTGTAGGGCGGGTCGTGACGGACGCCCTCAAGATAATTTGTCTTTAAATAATCAAAACACGCCCTGAGCTTTTCCTCACGGCTCATGGTATTTTTAGTGCACTTTGCAACAGCTTTAAGCGCCGCATTAAGCGTCAGGTCGGATTCGGTGGTGACCTTCGTCGCCTTGCCGTTGATGATGTTCCAGTCGGCTTCGTTGGCTGTGACGCTGTCGCAGTAGCTCAAATTGATAACTCCGTTAGCGTCGGCATAATAATAACCGTTTTTTTCATCTCCGACGATCCCGTTTTTCTGAGCCTCGCCGTTAACATAATAACGCGCAGTGCCGTCATCTTCCTTGACCAAGCCGCTGTCCTGCTTGTTTTCGGTTTTTTCGGAAGACTCGGATTTATCTGAGGACTCTGACTTATCGGATTTATCGGAGGACTCGGATTTATTAGGCTTCTTTTCGGAGTCGGCTTCGGGAGAGGACTGCTTTCCGATTTCGGGAATTTTGATAACAACAGGCTTTCCCACAGTGGAGCAGGCAGTCATAACAAATACAGACGCAACAGCCGCGACTATAGTAACTATGAATGATCTCAACCACTTTGCTTTCATTATTTAACAACGCTCCTGTCCGCCCGGATTATAAAGCATGAAAGGGATTTTCGACGCTTTAAGACATTTTTACCTCATCTATTATATATTATGCGCTTCGGTAATGTCAATATCTAAAGCCTTTGTCATAAATTTTTTACCTTAATACTAAATTTTTACCGCAATATACGCAGTTTTTTCGCATTTTATGCCTATTTTTCGGTTGTATCCTGTCACTTTGAAAGCGTTTTAGCTGCAATACGACCGAAAATTCCCTTAAAACAATAGAAAGACGCCGTTTTTTCGCTGTTCGGGCAGCTCCCGAACGCGGCAAACGACGTCTGATAATTTGTTTTTACTTTTCTTTCAGAAGGTCAAAATCCGAAAAATCAAAGGTCGCAAAATAATCCTTCGGCTGTTCCGCACGGCGGATAAGCTTGTGGGAGCCGTCCTCGCAAAGAAGCACCTCGGCGCTTCTCAGCTTGCCGTTGTAGTTGTAGCCCATTGAAAAGCCGTGAGCGCCCGCGTCGTGGATGTAAAGGATATCACCCTTATCTATCTTCGGCAGCATTCTGTCTATCGCAAACTTATCGTTGTTCTCGCACAGACCGCCCGTCACGTCATATTTGTGGTCGCAGGGCTCGTTCTCCTTGCCAAGCACCGTTATATGATGATAGGAGCCGTACATAGCGGGTCGCATAAGGTTTGCGGCGCAGGCATCGAGCCCGATGTATTCCTTATAGATGTGCTTTTCGTGGATAGCGGTGGCGATCAGAGCGCCGTAGGGAGCGAGCATATATCTGCCGAGCTCGGTGTAGATCTCAACGTCGCCCATGCCTGCGGGCACGAGGATCTCGTCGAATTTCTTATGTACGCCTTCGCCGATTACAGCTATATCGTTTTTGCTGTCCTCGGGCTTGTAGTCAACGCCGACTCCGCCCGAAAGGTTGATAAACTTGATGTGAACGCCTGTTTTTTCGTGCAGGCGGACGGCAAGCTTAAACAGGATCGAGGCAAGCTCAGGGTAATAGTCGTTTGAAACCGTATTTGACGCGAGGAACGCGTGAATACCGAACTCCTCGGCTCCCGCCTCTTTAAGCTCGACAAACGCTTTCTCCATCTGCTCCTCGGTCATTCCGTATTTGCTGTCGCCGGGGGTGTCCATGACCTGGATCTTTTCCTTGCTGTCGCCCAGCTTGAAAACTCCGCCGGGATTGTAACGGCAGCAGATGGTTTTGGGAACGCCGCACACCTTTTTGATAAACTCAACGTGGGTGTAATCGTCGAGGTTGATGTAGGCGCCCAGATCATAAGCGAGCTTCATGTCCTCAACGGGCGTCACATTTGAGCTGAACATGATGTTGCTGCCCGTGATGCCGCAGGCTTCGCAGAGCATGAGCTCCGTGTAGGAGGAACAGTCCATGCCGCAGCCCTCTTCCTGCAAAATCTTCATCAAAAAGGGGTTGGGAGTCGCTTTGACCGCAAAATACTCCTTGTAGCCCTTGTTCCAGCCGAATGCTTTATAAAGCGCGCGGGCGTTCTCTCTGATTCCTTTTTCGTCGTACACGTGGAACGGCGTAGGGACGTCCTTAATGATCTCCTGCGCCTGCGCGAGCGTCAAAAACGGCTTTTTTTCCACTGTTTATTCCTCCTCTGAAATGTATTCCTCAATAACCTCTTTTATATCGTCCGTTCCGCTTCCGTCAACGGCAGAGAACGGGATAAGCTGAATGCCCTCATAGTCGGCAAGCTCGTCTAAAACCTCGTTGAGACGCTTTTCATAAGCAGTCTTTTTGAGCTTGTCCTTCTTGGTAAGCACGATCACAAACGGCGCGTTGCAGTTGTAGAGAAAGTTGAGCATATCGTAATCGTCGTTCGTGGGCTTGTGGCGAATGTCTATGATCTGGACGATCAGCTTTATGTTGCGCTCAGCCGAGAGATAACCCTCGACAAGCCTTGCCCAGCGCTGTTTTTCAGCCTTTGAAACCTTGGCGTAGCCGTAGCCCGGCAGGTCAACAAGTCTGAACTCTTTAAGCCTGTAAAAATTTATTGTGGCGGTTTTTCCCGGCTGTGCGCTGACGCGGGCAAGCGCCTTGCGTTGAACCAGTTTGTTTATCAGCGATGATTTTCCGACGTTGGAATGTCCCGAAAAGACAATCTCGGGCAGATCGGACGGCGGAAGCTGGCTGACATTTCCCGCGGCAAACTCAAAATTAACTTCGTTAAAATTCATAAGCGCTCCTTACTGCGCCGTAGCGCCCGCGATAACGTCGGTGAAATCCTCTACCGCAACAAAACGGATCTTTTCCCTGACCGCTTCATCAAACTCGCTGATGTCGCGCTCGTTCTGCTTTGGTATTATCACCGTGTCGATACCGTACTTATACGCCGCCATGCTTTTTTCCTTTAAGCCGCCGATGGGCAGCACCTTGCCGCGCAGCGTGATCTCGCCCGTCATGGCAACGTCGTGTCTGACAGGCTTTGACGACAGGGCCGAGTAAATGGCGGTGGCCATTGTTATGCCCGCCGAGGGTCCGTCCTTCGGCACAGCTCCCTCGGGCGCGTGAATGTGTATATCCTTGTTTTTATAGAAATCAGCGTCAATTCCGAGCGCGTCGGCGTGACTGCGTATGCAGGTGACAGCCGTCTTTGCCGACTCCTGCATCACGTCGCCCAGCGAGCCTGTCAGCACGAGCTTTCCCGTGCCCTCCATGACCGCTACCTCGATCGGCAGCAGCTCGCCGCCGACGGAAGTCCACGCAAGCCCGTTGACAACGCCGATCTCGTCCTTCTTTGAGAGTTGGTCGGGCAGATACTTTTTCTTTCCGAGCAGCTGCTCAACAAACTTTTCGTCTATTTTGAAGGTTTCCGCTTCTCCGTCAAGCTTTTTGACCGCGCATTTTCTGAGCAGCGACGCGATCTCGCGTTCAAGATTTCTCACTCCCGACTCGCGGGTGTAGCAATCGATCAGCAAATAAATCGCCTTTTGAGTGAATTTTACTTCTTTTGAAGAAAATCCGCACAAATCAAGCTGCTTCGGTACCAAATGCTTTTTCGCAATGTGGAATTTTTCCTCTCGGGTGTAGCTGTTTATTTCGATGATCTCCATTCTGTCGCGCAGCGGCGAAGGGATCAGCGACATATCGTTAGCCGTGGTGATGAACATTACGCCCGACAAGTCGAACGGAACGTCTATGTAGTGATCGACGAATTTGTTGTTCTGCTCAACGTCAAGAACCTCCAGCAGCGCCGAAGTCGGGTCGCCCTTGTAGTCACTTGAAAGCTTGTCAATCTCGTCTAAAATAAGCAGCGGATTGTTGGAGCCGGCGTTCAGAACAGCCGACATTATCCTTCCGGGCATGGAACCGATGTAAGTGCGGCGGTGTCCGCGTATCTCTGCCTCGTCCTTTACGCCGCCCAAAGCGATCCTCTGGCAATTTCTGCCGATTGCCTTTGCGATCGACTGGGCTATCGAGGTTTTTCCGACGCCGGGCGGTCCGACAAGACAGAGCACCTGCCCCTTTTGTTTTTCGCTGAGCTTGCGCACGGCAAGCTGCTCAATGATCCTGTCCTTTACCTTTTCAAGCCCGAAGTGGGTCTTATCAAGCTCCTTGCGGATCCTCGGCAGGACGATTTTATCATCTGTTGAAATGTGCCACGGCAAATCGAGCACCGTATCGAGATAGGTGCGGATAACCGAAGCCTCCTGGCTGCCGAACGGCATTTTCATCAGCTTACGACATTCCTTGAACAGAGCTTCCTCGGTTTTGGGGTCAAGCTTCAGCTCCTCTATCCGCCCCGCGTAGTCCACTGCGTCGGCTGAGGGATCGTCCTCCTCGCCAAGCTGCTCCTCTATGGCGCGCTTTTGCTCGCGCAAAAAGTAGATCTGCTGATTTTCGTCAATTCTGCTTTTGGCTTTTAGCTCGATTTCGCGTTCCATTTTTGCTATGCAGGTTTCGTCAACCAAAACGTCGAAAACGGCTTCTATCCGCTTTGACGGGTCGAAAATTTCCAAAACGGTCTGCTTGGTGCGGTAATCGAGATACATTGTCGAGGCTATATAATCCGACAGCTCTCCGGGGTATTTGCACAGGGCGACCTTGAAGATGATGTCGGGCGGCATTTTTACCGATACTTCAAGATATTGTTCAAACTGATTTTTTACCGAGCGCACCATCGCCTCGTCGGAAGCGGTGAGCGGGGGCTTTTCCTCGGCGACAGGCAAAACCTCAGCCATAAGCAGCCTTTTGCCCTCGTCGGCGGAAGCAACTGTCTTGGCGCGGTATTTGCCCTCCAGCACAACGCGCGTAACGTCTTCGGGCTGCTTCAAAACCTGAACGATCTTAGCCACAACGCCGACGCTGAACAAATCGTTCAGCTCGGGCTCATTTACGGAAGGATCCTTTTGCGCAGCGAGAAAAATCAAACGATCCTCTCTCATGGCTCTGTTTATCGCGGCAATACTGTGTTTTCTGCCCACGTCAAAATGTATTATCGCTTTTGGGAACACAACGATCCCCCTCAGCGGCAAAACGGGAAGCGTCATCGTGTTCAGTTCGTTATATTCCATCTCAGTTCCTTTCCAATAACGCAAAAATACTCATTTCCGGTTTCTTCATTCTTTTACAATCTGTTTTTTCATATCTTCCTGTTTGATTTTTGATTATAGTTGATTATAGTATTATAAAGGCAACACCGACTAATTCGGGTGCGCAAATCGCACTGTCGAATTTTTTCTGCCGACTGACGGAAAAGATGCAGGCGAGTTGCGGTGCCCAACCGTCAGGCATGAATCAATCGGCGGTTTCTTTATTTGCTAATTTTATTATGTATAAAGTGAAATTCGCATAAAGTGAAAAAAAGGGCGACACAGCGTTTCGGCATAAGCCGGTACGCGGTATCGCCCGATAGCAGTATTCAACCTTACCGCTTAGGTTTTTTTATGAAGCGGAACTGCGCTTTGAACGCTTGCCTGACAGCTTTACCGGGAAAGACAATTTTTCTTTTTTTTTGGTAATCTGAGGCTCGGCTCCGTCGGTGACGGTTTCTTTTGTGATCACGATTTTTTCGATGGTCTCGTCCGACGGTGTTTCATACATGAGGTTCATAAGGATACCTTCCATAATTCCTCTGAGACCTCTTGCGCCTGTGCGCTGCTCCTGCGCTTTTTCGGCGATCGCCGTAAGCGCTTCGTCTTCAAAGCTAAGCTCTACGTTGTCAAGCTCAAACAGCTTTTTATACTGCGCCACAATGGAGTTTTTCGGCACCGTGAGGATCTGTATAAGCGCCTCGGTGTCGAGTCCGCTGAGCGCGGTGATGACCGGCAGTCTGCCGATAAGCTCGGGAATGATTCCGTATTTCACCAAATCGTGAGCCGTGACCTCTTTCATCCAGTCGGTGGAATCAAGCTGCACCTTCGACTGAACAAGAGATTCAAAGCCTATTACGGAATTGCCCTTGCGCTTTTCAACTATTTTTTCAAGACCGTCAAAGGCTCCGCCGCAGATGAA
Organism: Ruminococcus sp.; assembly: GCA_045130495.1. Classification (GTDB taxonomy): domain Bacteria; phylum Bacillota; class Clostridia; order Oscillospirales; family Acutalibacteraceae; genus Ruminococcoides. Next base: position 11,887 of record JBGUPW010000003.1, read on the forward strand.
CAGGATATTTTTGGTGTCGATCTGCAAAAACTCCTGCTGCGGGTGCTTTCTGCCGCCCTGCGGCGGCACGTTGGCTACGGTTCCCTCAACGATTTTGAGCAAAGCCTGCTGAACTCCCTCGCCGCTGACGTCGCGGGTTATAGAGGGATTCTCTGATTTTCGGGCTATTTTATCTATTTCGTCAATATAAATTATTCCGCGCTCTGCGCGTTCGATGTCGTAATCCGCTGCCTGAATAAGCTTGAGCAGGATGTTTTCAACGTCCTCGCCTACATAGCCTGCCTCGGTCAGCGTTGTCGCGTCGGCGATGGCAAACGGAACGTCAAGCGCTCTTGCGAGAGTTTGCGCAAGTAAGGTTTTGCCTACGCCCGTGGGACCCAGCAAAAGCACGTTGCTTTTGGAAAAGTCCACGCTTTCATCATCGGCGAACGCGCGCTTGTAGTGGTTGTAAACCGCCACGCTGAGCGTGACCTTCGCGTCGTCCTGACCGATGACATACTCGTCAAGAATTGCCTTGATTTCCTTTGGCTTTAAAAGCTCGGCAAGTGAAGCGTCGGGAGCCTTTGGAGTGAGCCTGCCCTTTCCGGGAAGCGTTTTTTCCGTTTCGCCCGACTGTTCAAGTATATTCATACAAAGATCCACGCAGCGGTCGCAGATATACGCGCCGTTGCCCTGAATCATACGCAGCACCATATCCTGCGGCTTGCCGCAGAATGAACAGTAGATCTCCTTGTCGTTGTTTTTGTTAGCCATGAGTTTCCCTCACCTTATCTTTTATCGATCACCTTGTCTATCAGGCCGTATTCCATAGCCTGCTGAGCGGTCATAAAGTTATCGCGCTCGGTATCCTGTTTGATTACTTCGAGAGGCTTGCCCGTGTTCTCAGAGAGAATTTGGTTGAGCCTTGCTTTTGTGTCAAGCATATATTTAGTGTGGATCTCCATATCGGTTGCCTGACCCTGATATCCGCCCAAGGGCTGGTGGATCATGATAGTGCTGTTGGGCAGCGCGATCCTCTTGCCCTTTGTGCCTGCCGAAAGCAGGAAGGCGCCCATGCTCGCAGCCATTCCCATGCAGATCGTGGAAACGTCGCACTTGATATACTGCATAGTGTCGTAGATGGCAAAGCCGTCGGTAACGCTTCCGCCCGGGCTGTTGATGTAAAGACTGATGTCCTTTGTGGGATCCTGACTTTCAAGATAAAGAAGCTGAGCAACGATAACGCTTGCGCTCGCGCTGTTGACTTCCTCATGAAGCATAATGATTCTGTCGTTTAACAGACGGGAATAAATATCGTAGGAGCGTTCGCCTCTGTTGGTTTGCTCAACTACATATGGTACCAATGCCATAACTATCAAGACCTTTCCGGGAATCTCTAATAATTCAATGTCGTGCAGAAGTGCGGAAGATTATTTCGTGAAGATTCCGTGCTTATGCGCGGTAGGGAAATTTTAGAGGTTCCCTAATGTTTATTTGTTAGCAAAAACGCGGGATTTATTCTTTTGCGGGAAATTGCTTATGAGAATTTTAGAGGTTCCCTTATTTGATGACCGCGCTGTTCTTTACGAGATCAAGCGCCTTGCGGACCTTTATATCCTCGCTGAGAGAATCGGCGGGAACGGCTTCCTTGACCTTTTCAACCTCCATTTTGTAGGTTTCTGCCATTTTGGAGTATTCGTCCTCCAAATCAGCCTCGGTCACCTCAAGATTTTCCTTCTTCGCAATCGTTTCAAGCGCGAGTCTGAGAGTCACTCTCTTTACGGCTTCATCTCTGTACATACCCTTGAGCGCATTGACATCCATGCCCATGTAGCTCATGTAGGTCTGCATATCCATGCCCTGAGCGCGCAGACGCATTTCAAAATCCTTGATCATGTCGTTTGTCTGGTTGTCGAACATCGCCTCGGGGATATCGCCCTCAACCAAGCTGATGAGCTTCTCGGTGATCTGATCGTCAACGTCCTTTTCACTTTCCTCTTTCAGACGCGCTCCGACGGTCTCTTTGAGCTCTTCCTTGTATTCTTCAAGGGTCTCCTTGTCGGAAACGTCCTGAACAAATTCGTCGTCAACCTCGGGAAGCTCCTTGACCTTTACCTCGTGAAGCACGATCTTGAACTCGGCTTCTGCGCCCTTGAGCTCCTCAGCCTGATAATCCTCGGGGAACGTAACAAAAATCGAGAATTCCTCGCCCGCCTTGTGACCGATGATCTGATCCTCAAAGCCGGGGATAAAGCTGCCCGAGCCGAGCGCAAGATTGAAGTCCTCGGACTTGCCGCCCTCAAAAGCCTCG
>JBGUPW010000004.1:0-20148 GCA_045130495.1 Ruminococcus sp.
CCGTCTGTCGTACAACCTCAGGTTGCTTTCTATCGTCCTTTGTCAGTACCTTTTTCACACCGCGGATCAAATCCTGCACAAAGCCGATCTTTGCCATGTCATACGACTGCAACACGCCGAGCTGTTCAGGCAAATCGTAGGGATCCATGTCCTTGTAGCAGGGCAGCAGGAGCTTGGAACGATCCTTGCGCATCATGGCGAGGAAACGGCTCCACTCGTTTTTGACCCATACTGCGTTGAAATATTCGGGCTTGGAGCCGATAGCGATCATGACCTTTGCAGAATTCAGCGCAGCGAAAATACATGGCTCGTACTCCGTTCCGACCTTGTCCTCCAACGTGATACGCGAGAAGAACACTCGGAAACCTTCCTGCGTAAGCTGATAGTAGACGTCCTGCGCGTCAAGGCTGTCGCGGGTGCGCTCCTTTGTGCTGTCGTCCGTCTCCTTGTAGCAGATGAATACGTCGTATGGTTCCTCGTTCTGCGAGGTCGCGAGGATACCGCGCTGTACTGCGGCGATTTTTGCCGCGTCTTTTTGATATTGCCTTTTTGTAATGCCGTCGGAGTATTCCAGAGCGGCTAAATAATCGGGATCCTCCAAAAAGCTGTCGAAGCTCACGCGGTGACAAGTCGGCAGATATTCAAAGGTGGTCGGATCCTCCACATATTCTATACCGAAGCGGCACAGCGCACAGCACCAGTGCGCCTCCGCGTCGGTTTCATCTTCGTTGACGATGGTTTCATAAACGGCAAGGGCTTTGTCAAATTCGCCCTGCCTGCGAAAATGGTTGCCGCGGTTAAAGCGCGCCGCGCGCTGATCATCCGACACCTTGGGCAGCGTCATCGTTGAGCCGCAGTAGTCGCACATTCCATAAGTTTTCTCTTCATTGACGACGATATCTCCGCCGCACATTTTGCATTTTAGGATTGCCATGTCAAGTCTCCCTTACAGGTCTTTTTTTCTGCCGCAGTTGGGGCAGAATTTGGTCATTATATCCTTTCTTCCGCAGTCGGGGCAGATCCAGCCTTTGGGAGCCTAGGGCTTTTTGTTGCCGCACTCGGGGCAGAACTTGCTCATAATATTTTTATGTCCGCATTTCGGGCAATCCCAGCCCTTGGGAGCCTCGGGCTTTTTGCAGCCGCATTCCGGACAGAACTTGCTCTTGATATTTTTATGTCCGCAGTCGGGACAATCCCATGTATCGGAAGACTTCGGCGCAGGCTTTCTACAGCCGCATTCAGGGCAGAATTTGCTTGTGATGTTCTTCTCGCCGCATTCGGGGCAATCCCACGTCTCAGCGGTTTTAGGCGCAGGCTTTTTGCAGCCGCATTCGGGACAGAATTTCCTCGTGATATTCTTCTCGCCGCACTCGGGGCAGTCCCAGCCATTAGGATCATTTTGCGAGTCGCCTGTTGATGTGTTTTGATCGGGGAAGATAGTTCCCTGCGGCTTGATGTCGTTGAACATATTGCCGAGCTGCGGAGCAACGGCTGACGCAGCCGCCATGCCGACACCCAGACCGATCACATCGCCCATAACGCTGCTGCCGCCGCCGGAGGAGATAGTGGGACCCATATTTCCGATACCCTCGGCATATGCCTTTTGCACGTCCGCCTGCAAAACGTCGCGCTGGTTGTAACCCTTCGCCGCCATGATCTCCGCTTCGGTCAAGCCCTTCATACGTTGAGCCTGCGCTTCCGCCTGAGCTTCTATTACACGGCGTTCTGCTTCGCGTTTGGCGACCTCGGTTTGTGTAGTCTGCTGTTCGAGAACGGTTCCTCTGCGCGCTGCTTCGATCTGCGCCTTGCTCTGCTCCTCTGCTGTGCGGTACTGCGCCTCTGTCTGCGCCTTGACTGTTTTGACGGTTGCCTCCGCCTGATAGACCTTTGACTGCAAAATGACCGTGTGCAGCTCGCGGATTCGCTTGAAGTTGGGGTCGTTTTCGGGCAGCACCACGTGGGTGACGTAGAACTGCGGGATCGTCAGACCGTAATCCTCAAAGCCCGGGCGAATCTTTTCGACAAGCGACTGCGATATCAAGCCGACCTTTTCATCGACTTCAAGGATATCGATCTCATTCGATTTGATGACGGCGGGCAGGTTTTCCTTGACAGCCGTTGTGATCAGAGGACGGAAGCACGCCTGCAACGATTTTGTGAAGCCGGGGCCTTCGTCCCACGAAATACCTTTCATAGTTCCGACAAGCTTTAACAGCAGCTTTCTGCCGTTGTTAACCTGAATGTTCATTTCGCCGGATGCGCCCAGCTCAAGCGGCGTGCCGGTGAGCGGGTCTATGAAGCGTACCTTTTCGGGCGTGCCCCATTTTATAGACATCTGAACGGTTTTGTTGATGAAGTAGACCTCGCTGTGGAAGGGCGTATTTCCGCCGGTAGGCAGCTTGTAAATGCTCTCAAGAGCAGGAAGCTGTTGGGTTTCGAGCGTATATCTGCCGGGGCCGAAGGTGTCGAGCGCCTGACCGTCGCGGAAAAATATAGCCTCCTGACTCTCATGTACAATAAGCTGAGAGCCGTAATTAAAATCCTCGATCGGGTGCTTCCAGATGAATGTGGAGTTGTCGCCTTCATATTTGATGACGCTTGCAAGCCCTTCTTTTTTGATGTGTTCGGCGACAATGCGTTCCTGAACATCGTTGACGCAGTCACAAACAGGGCAGGTGTATGTAGCCGCGCTTTTTGCGGCGCGAAGGCGGGTGTTGCATTGACGGCACGAAAATTCCTCGACCTTGGTTTGCTCCGACATAGTGTTGATTGGCTCTTTACACACAGGGCAGAGAGCCGCCGCGCCTTTGCTTTGGTCAAAAACAACAGTGTTTCCGCAGTGGTGACATTCCCGCGCGGACAATTTTTCAGTGCGGACATTTATGACATAACCGCAGGCGCAGTCGATTTTTTTGCGGGCGAAAAAGCCTTTTCTCGCCTCGGCGTATTTTCCGCAGGACGGACATTCTATTACAAATTTAGCCATATTATTCTCTCCTATCGATTCGATTACGGATATCTTTGATTACCTCTTGATAAAAACTGATATAATCATTGTTTTTAAGAGGAATATCTGTTTTTGTTTCAATTTCATATTCATATTGGCTGATTTCCAACTGCCAAAGAATACTTATTTGCGCTGTTAAAGCTTCTTAAGCTCTGTTTCGATTTCAATGAGCCGAGCGTTGATTTGTTTTCGGCGTTTGCCAGAGAATATGCCTTTAAGATTTGCAAGCTCGGTGTTAAGTTTTTCTTTCTCCTTGTTCTGCATCCACTTAGTTTTTATCCACTTTTATCCGGTAATATTTTGGATTATGTAAGAGTTTTGTGCCTGTTTTTTGGTGAAGCGCAATTGATTGTTACCCCACGAAAAGTGACTGGGTTTGTTGTAACAGAAATACTAAATAGCATTTCTATACACTACCTTCTTCTGTTGAGCATTTTTCAATCTTTTAACACAATCTCTATAATCACTGAGAAATTCGTAAATCAAGCACGAGCTGTCAAACATCTATTTTTCTTCATTTTGAACAGCTTCATTGTATAAGCTTTCTTTTTCTTCCTCAACTTCCCTTACTAATTGATGTATGTGATTCTGCAAATAATACTTTTTGTCTTGAAAAGCATCCTTTAGTTGCTTTTTTTCATTTTCTACATTTTGATTTAATCGAGATATTTCCTTTCCGATTTCAACTATCTGCGCGGAAATAGCTTCTTTTTCTTTCTTCTTAAAAACGCCAAGGGTTCCCAGCTCTTTCATCAATTTGTTCATTTGAGCTTGCGCTGCATCTAAGCTGTCTTGTGCAGGCACTCTCGCGTTATTGTCAAAATGGGTGTTTTCGGCCTCATTGGTTTTATCTATGATTTCTTCTTCTTTTTTGGCAATTGAATGAAAAACCGGTTTTAATTCCGCACAGCGCTTTTTGTCGGAATCAAGGATTTCCATCTCCAGATCGTATTTTTCTTCACATTGTTCAGCCATCTTGGAAGAATCATCAAAATTTAGATCGGATAGCTTTTCTTTTATAACAAGAAGTTGTCCCGGATTATGGGTTAAAGAGAGGGCGTTTAACAGTGAATTATACTGTTCGTTTTTTTTGATATACGTTGAATAAAGGACTTTTAACAACGAATTATACAGTTCATGTTTTTTGATATACTCAATATAACCATATAATTCGCATCTTAGTTTTTCATCACCGAAGCGGACAGCTTTTTTTAAAATCACTGTCTTTTTCTATTGAGGAGCTGAGAGTAACGATTTCTTCTTTAGAAGAAATTCTGTTTTTTGCCATCAATTTATACAGATATGCTTCGCTGTTTTCGGGCTCTCTGTCGAGTACCCTTTCGCTGTACTCGTTTGCCTTGTTCCACTCGCCGTCCTCAAGATACATGAATATGCGTCTGAGCAAAGGGGCGATATCGACTGCACCCATTGACGTGACCGCTTGAACCTGCGGCTTCGGGTTATCCTTTGATATCACCTTTTTGATTCCGCGAATCAAATCCTGCATAAAACCGATTTTGCTCATGTCATAAGATTGCAGCACGCCGAGCTGTTCGGGCAGGTCATAGGGATCCATATCTTTGTAGCAGGGCAGAAGAAGCTTGGAACGATCATTTCGCATCATGGCAAGGAAGCGGCTCCACTCGTTTTTGACCCACACAGCGTTTAAGTATTCGGGCTTTGAGCCGATAGCGACCATGACCTTTGCCGAGTTCAGCGCCGCAAAGATGTACGGCTCATACTCTACGCCGACCTTGTCCTCAAGCGTTATGCGCGCGAAGAACACACGGTAACCCGCCTGAGTGAGCTGATAATAGATTTCTTGGGCGTCTATGCTGTCGCGGGTGCGCTCCTTTGTATGGTCATCGGTTTCTTTGTAGCAAACAAACACGTCATAGGGCTCTTCGTTCTGCGAAGTAGCGAGAATACCGCGCTGCACTGTGGCGATTTTAGCCGCTTCCTTTTTGTACTGCCTTTTGGTAATGCCGTCGGAGTAATCCAAAGCAGCTAAATAATCGGGATCCTCCAAAAAGCTGTCGAAGCTCGCACGGTGGCATGTGGGCAGGTACTCATAAGAGGCAGGATCCTCAACATACTCGATACCAAATCGGCAAAGCGCACAGCACCAGTGCGCCTCCGCATCAGATTCATCCTCCCGCACAATGGTTTCATAAACGGCGAGGGCTTTGTCAAAATCGCCCTGACGACGGAAGTGGTTGCCGCGGTTGAAACGCGCCGCGCGCTGATCGTCCGACACCTTGGGCAGCGTCATCGTCGAGCCGCAGTAATCGCAGGTGCCAAAGGTTTTTTCTTCATTTACGACGATGTCTCCGCCGCACATTTTACATTTTAAGATTGCCATTATTTTGTCTACTCCTTATCTATATCATTACAGTTTTTTTAGTTCGGTTTCCTTTTACCAAAGTCTCCAGTAGGAGACATCGCATTGACCATCTGAATTTGAACCATTAGCAACAACCGTTCTGTTCTTCTTTAATCCTACGATGTGATCAGATCCCGCCGAAACCGCGACTATGTCTTGCCAATCAGAAACATCGCATTTACCGTCATAATTTCTTCCCGCAGCAACAACTGTTCCGTCCTTCTTTAATCCTACGGTGTAAAAAGATCCCGCCGAAACAGCAACTATGTCATCCCAATCGGAAACATTGCATCGACCGTCATTGTTGATTCCTACAGCAACAACTGTTCCGTCCTTCTTTAATCCTACGGTGTGACCAGTCCCCGCAGAAACCGCAACAATGTCCTTCCAATCTGATACGTCGCATTGGCCTTGATAATTATGTCCTACAGCAACAACGGTTCCGTTCTTTTTTAGCCCTACTGTGTAATCATCTCCCGCAGAAACCGCGACAATGTTCTTCCATTTCGATACATCGCATTGATGTTCATCATTGTCACCCACAGCAACAACAGTACCGTCCTCCTTTAATCCTACTGTGTGATCAGAACCAGCCGAAACCGCGACGATGTCCTTCCAATATGATAAATCGCATTGACCTTTTGAATTTGAACCTGCAGCAACAACAGTACCGTCTTCCTTTAATCCTATGGTGTAGGCATATCCAGCCGAAATCAATGTATTTACTGACCATTCATAATACATTTCTTTGGTTTTGTCAATTATTCCTGCAACCAGAATAAGATTAGCTGCAGCAGAATATTTTTTTCATTTGCCAACTCTTTTGCCTGTGAAATGCAGGGAATGATATACTCTTCCTTCTGCTTTTGGGCATCCTTGTTATCAGGGATTTCGTCCAATTTAGATATTGCTGTGGCGTAATCTTCATTATCAGCCAATTCCTTTGCCCAAGAAAATAAATAATCTTCTTTTTGCTTTTGGGCTTCCTTGTTATCAGATATTTCGTCCAGTTTAGATATGGCTGTGGCGTAGTCCTTATTATCAGCCAATTCCTTTGCCCAAGAAAATAAATAATCTTCTTTTTGCTTTTGGGCTTCCTTGTTATATGATATCCCGTCTAATTTCTTAACTGCCGAAGCGTAGTTTTTCCTGCTTGCCAAATCCTCAGCTTCTCCGATAACTACGTTTGGAATAATCACATTGAAGAGAAGGATTGCGAAAACAACTGCTATAACAACAATCGAAGCGGAAATTGAACATATTATTACAGTGCGTTTCTTTTGCTTTTTAGCAGTGAGTTTGTTTTCCTCAGCTTTTTTTCCTTTGATTTCTTTGATTCTGGTATTGCAAACATCAAGCAGTTTGTCGGCATCCTTCCAGCCTGGAATAGTCTTAAAATCGTGTTGTGCCGAAAAATAGCCTGAAAGCTTATCTTCCATCATTTTTGCTTTAGCATTGGCAAGAACAACGTCTTTGCGACAGCACTCCGCCTTGTCGCTGCATTGTACAGTCAAATCAGCTGCGTCCTTATAGTCTGAAATCATGGCAAACATTTTTGAAGCATCTTTATATTCTTCTTCTGATGAAGCACTATTGAATATCTTGAACGCCTCTGCGTATTTTAATTCTTTTCGTCTGCGTTTTTCCTCTTCTTCCCGTTTGCGTTTTTCCTCTTCCTTTCTGCGCTGTTCTTCTACCTGCCGTAACTGTTCCTCTTCCTTTCTGCGGCGCGCCTCTTCCTGCCTGCGCTTTTCCTCAGCAATGCGGTCGTTTATGGGTTTAATATATCCGTTCAATTCCTTTTTGAGCTTTTCGTCGGCAAAGCGCAATGCTTTTGATAGTTTTTATTATCATCAAAAGGCTGAGCTTGAACTTTCAAATCCTCACGGCGGCGCACCTTTAAATCTATCATAAGCTTGCCTAGATAAGTCTCACTGTTTTCCGGCTCTTTGTCGAGTATTCTTTCACTGTACTCGTTCGCCTTGTCCCACTCGCCGTCCTCAAGATACATAAACATTCGCCTGAGTAAGGGAGCTATATCGGTTGTGCCGGCGTTAGCTGTTACAGCTTGTTGCGTCTTATTTTTCGGTTCTTCCTTTCGGAGTACCTTCTTGACGCCGCGTATCAAATCCTGCATGAAGCCAATCTTGCTCATATCATAGGACTGCAATACGCCGAGCTGTTCAGGCAGGTCGTAGGGATCCATGTCTTTGTAGCAGGGTAAAAGAAGCTTTGAGCGATCCTTGCGCATCATGGCGAGGAAGCGGCTCCACTCGTTTTTGACCCATACGGCGTTAAAGTATTCAGGCTTTGAGCCAATAGCAATCATGACCTTTGCCGAATTAAGCGCAGCGAAGATGTAGGGTTCGTACTCCGCGCCCACCTTGTCCTCCAGCGTGATACGCGAGAAAAACACGCGGAAGCCTTCCTGTGTGAGCTGATAGTAAATTTCTTGCGCGTCAATACTGTCGCGGGTGCGCTCCTTTGTGCAGTCGTCCGTCTCTTTGTAGCAGATGAATACGTCGTAGGGTTCCTCGTTCTGCGAGGTCGCAATAATACCGCGTTGCACCGAGGCGATTTTTGCCGCGTCTTTCTGATACTGCCTTTTTGTAACGCCGTCGGAGTATTCCAGAGCGGCTAAATAATCGGGATCCTCCAAAAAGCTGTCAAAGCTTGCGCGGTGGCAGGTCGGCAGATATTCAAAGGTGATCGGGTCTTCCACATACTCTATACCGAAGCGGCACAGCGCACAGCACCAGTGTGCCTCCGCGTCGGTTTCGTCCTCGTTGACGATGGTTTCATAAACGGCGAGGGCTTTGTCAAAGTCGCCCTGTCTGCGAAAGTGGTTTCCGCGGTTGAAGCGCGCCGCGCGTTGATTGTCCGACACCTTGGGCAGCGTCATCGTTGAGCCGCAGTATTCGCATGTGCCAAAGGTTTTTTCTTCATTTACGACGATGTCTCCACCGCACATTTTACATTTTAAGATTGCCATTGTTTTGTCTACTCCTCATCGTATCAATATAGATTCTTTAGTTCGGTTTCAATCTCTGCAAGGCGTGCTTCGATTTTTTTGCGCCGCACACCTGAGAAGAATCCTTTCAAGCCGGAACGCTCATTGAGAAGATTCTTTTTTTCGTTGTTCAGGGTGGCTACTTTTTGCTGTCTCATTTTTTCCTGCGCTGAACGCGATTCACGTTCCGATTTTTTTAATTCTAATTGATGTCGACTTTCCTTAGCTCGTGTGATACTGTCTTTATAGTCCTTTAATGATTCAAAGCTTTGCGCTGCTTTCAAGAGACTCTTTTCCTCGTGTGAAGCTTGTAAAATACATGCTTCGTTATATTTTAATTCATTATCAATATTTGTTATTGTTCGGCGGCATTCTATAGCGCGCTTGGAACTATCTTTATATTTATCCAAAAATCCAAAGGTTCGTGCGGCTGACATCAAGTTTTCTTTTCCTCCCGAAGCCTGTAAATCACACGCTTCGTTGTATTTTGATTCCTTTTCTGCTTCTTCAATTTTTGCTATCGCTCGGCTGCATTCTTCGGCACGTTCAGAACTGTCTTTGTATTTCTCTAATGATTTAAAGGTTTGGGCGGCTGTTATAAGGTTTCCTTTTTTACCTGAAGCCTGTAAATCACGCGCTCCGTTATATTTAAATTCATTATCAATATTTGTTATTGTTCGGCAACATTCTACAGCGCGCTCGGAACTATCTTTATATTTATCTAAAAATCTAAATGTTCTTGCTGCTGATATCAAGTTTTCTTTTTTCCCCGAAGCCTGTAAATTACACGCTTCTCTATACTTTGATTCCTTTTCTTCTTCTTCAATCTTTGCTATCGTTCGGTTGCATTCCTCGGCACGCTCGGAACTGTCTTTGAATTCCTCTAATGATTTGAAGGTTTGGATTGCTGCAATAAGGCTTTCTTTTTTTTCCGAAGCCTGTAAATCACATGCCTCATTGTACTTTGATTCCTTTGCTGCTGTTTTCTTTGCTTCTAAATCCGCCTGATTGTCTGCTATTTTTTGATCAAGTGATGCAAACCATCCTTTTATATCTGCTTTTCCAAATTGTTTAGCACGTTTGATTTCTCCGCTAACATCAACAGATAGCTTATCATGTATATACTTGTTTGCAAAAGTGTCTTTATCTCGGCATTGTGTTTTTGCCATAGCAATTCCCAGATAAGCCCAAGCGTTTTCGGCATCAGCATCCAGAGTCCTTTCACAGTAATTGTTTGCTTCACTCCATTTTTCATCTTCGAGGAATATGAATGCACGTTTAAGCAATGAGTTCGCATTGATTCTCTGCGTGAATCCTTCTGTAACTCTTGGCTGAAATCGTTCAAAATTTGTGATCTTATTTATTCCACGAATCAAATCCTGCATAGCACCAACCTTGCCCATGTCTTGTGCTTGTAAATGTCTAAATTCTTTGGGAATGTCATAAGCGTCTATATCCTTGTAGCAGGGAATGAGTGTTTTCTTTTCTCCCTTGGCAATCAGAGCGAGGAAACGGCTCCACTCGTTCTTGACCCATACGGCATTGAAGTAGTCGTAATCAGTGCCGACGGCAAGCATGACCTTTGCGCTGTTGAGTGCAGCGAAGATATATGGCTCATAGGCGCTTCCAAGCTTGTCCTCAAGTGATATGCGCGCAAAGAACACTCGGTATCCCTCGTTTGTTAGTTCCTTATAGATATTCTGCGCGATAACGCTGTCTATCGTGCGGTTGCCGTTTTCGTCTGTTTCTTTATAGCAGATGAAAATGTCGTAAGGCTCTTCTTTGCTTGAAACATCAAGGATTCCCTTACGGATATTTTCGATTGTTTTTGCTTCCTCGCGATACACTCTGCGGGCGATTGCGTCGGCATTTTCCATGACTTGCTCAAAGTCGCTGTCGTCCATAATACTGTCAAAGGAAGAGCGGTGACAGGTGGGTATCTTTTTACCCGTTGCGGGATCGTCAACATACTCAATGCCGTATTTGCACAGTACCAAGCCCCAGTAGGCTTCTGCCTCCTCGGGGAACTCTGCGACGATGCTCTCATAAATGCCTGCGGCTTTGTCAAACTCACACGCGGCACGCAGTCTGTTTGCCCGTGCGAACAGTGTCATTTTCTTTTCGTTATCGGCGGTGGGTACGGTCTGCCTTGTTCCGCAGTATTCGCACTCCGCTACGGTCATTCCGTCCTCTAAATTCAATTCTCCGCCGCACATTTTACATTTTAGGATTGCCACGGTTTTGTCCCTCCTGTTAACCCTGTTTATACTCTAAAAGTATTGATTCATTTTTTATCGTTTGAAGTGATTTGCATATGATTCAGCGCAAATTCAAGACTCATAGACATGATTTCGTTTCTCGTTCTTCCGCTGATATCAGCCGCCTTATCAATGTCCGCAAGCATATCCTTTGGTATACGCATCGAAATGACCGCAGTTTCACCCATATACTTTTTTTGACGTATCACAAAAATGGATTCATCCATAATTAGTCACCCTCATAATATAGTTATAATAATCATCTTTATTGTATTACAAATGTAGTCTTTTTACAAGATATTATTCGTCAATTTTTACACTTTTTTGACAAAAATAACAAAAATACCAATATTTAAGAACAAAAGACTGATTTGTTCCTTGCAAAAGAATGGGAAACTCAAAAGCGTAACATTCAAACACACAAACATTCACAAAACAAACCGACGAAGTCCTATTCATTAGAACTTCGTCGGTCTTTTTGAATATTATCGTAGCATACCGAAATGCTCCAACGCAGCGCGGATCGCATCTTCCTTATCTTTCGGGCATTGCGGGACGTGAGGATTCACTTTGCGGGAATGATTGTAATTCTCTCGCTCGATGATACCGCACTGCCGTTTGACCTGTGAGATATAGAGCGTCGAAACCTTGAAGCCGTATTCCTTCATCACATAATCCTTGATTTCCTGATAGGTTGCCTTTGACTCCGCGGAGGTAACATCCAACTCATCCAAATCCAAGTCGACCTCTATTTTGTCGTCGGGCATTTTTCCGGACAAGAGAACAACCGACTCCACGTGTGCCGTTCTCGGGAACATATCAACGGGCGTTATTTCGATTGTTTTGTAGCCTGACTGTTCAAAGTATTTTAAATCTCTTGCTAAGGTTGCGGGGTCACAGGAGACGTAGACTACCCGTTCGGGCTTCATTTTTGCTATTGTTCTTACAAGCTCTTCGCCGCAGCCCTTTCGCGGAGGGTCGAGTACGACCACGTCGGGGCGTACTCCCTCGCGTTTGAGCTGAGCGGCTGCCTGCGGTGCATCGGCACACACAAACCGCGCGTTGCATATACTGTTAACCGCGGCGTTATGCTCGGCGTCGCGCACCGCGTCGGCTATTATTTCCACCCCGACAAGCTCTTTGCACGCCTTCGCCATTGTAAGCCCTATAGTGCCTGTTCCGCAGTAGAGGTCGAGCAAGATTTCATCACCCGTCAAGGCTGCGTACTCCCGCGCCTTTGCATATAGCCGCTCCGCCTGGGCGCGGTTGACCTGCCAGAAGGAGAACGGCGAGATTTTAAATGTCAGCCCGCACAAAACGTCGGTGATGTATCCTTTGCCGAAAACCGTGCGGTTTTTCGCTCCGAGAATCACATTTGTTTTTTCTCTGTTAGAATTAATAACGACGGTTTTCAGGTTCGGCAGCGCGTCCCTGAGCATTTTTACAAGCAAGTCCTCGCGCTTCAAGCCGTTGCCGTTCACGACATAACAGACCATAAGCTCGCCAGTCACCTCGCCAGCGCGAATGTAAAGGTGGCGCAGCCTTCCCTTGCCCGTTCGCTCGTCGTAAATGTCATTATCGGTTTTTGAGATAAACTCACGCGTGACCCTCATTACCTCGGCAAATGCTTCCGGCTGGAGCAGGCAATCGTCACAGTCAATGATGCGGTGGCTGTGAAAGGTGTAAAAGCCCATTTGCAGCGAACCATCGGGCGCGGTTCCTACGGGAAGCTGAGCTTTGTTGCGGTAGCGCAGAGTGCTTTCGGACGCGATAATCGGCATTACGGGAGCCTGAATACCGCCTATGCGCTCAACGGCGTCGATAACCTTTTGCCGCTTGATACGGCACTCCTCTTCATAGGAAATATGCCGCCAGACGCACCCTCCGCAGCGCGAAAAATGCGGACAGTCGGGAACAACGCGCGACGAAGCGGACTTGACGATTTTTTCGATTTTTCCGAAGGCGCAGGTTTTCTTAACCTTTAAAATCCTCGCCTCTATCTCATCACCGACCGCCGTAAGCGGAACAAATACCGCCATGCCGTCGGTGGTCTTCCCCACGCCGCTTCCCTCCGCCGTGGCTGATGTGATTTTAAGCGGGATAATGTCGTTTTTCTTTATCATATAAAATTCCCTTTTAGAATTATTTTGTCGGATAATCCTCTTATCTGTCTATATTCTACCATTATCATCGCCGTTTGGCAACAAAAGAGGTGCAAAATTAGGTATTTATTTTTTCGCGGTTTTGCTTTATAATAATACTATAATTATTGGAAATGGAGTGCGTTTTTTTGGATTACGACAAGCTTTTGAACGAAATCAAGAGAATTCATTTTATAGGCATAGGCGGCAGCGGAATGTGCCCTATCGCCGAAATACTTATGAGCGAGGGCTTTGAGATTTCAGGCTCCGACATGAACGAAGGCGAGACTCTCGACAAGATGAAGGGCTACGGCATTCCCGTCTATATGGGTCACGCCGCCGAGAACATAAAAGGAGCCGAGCTTGTGGTGTATTCGGCTGCGGTCAAGGAGACCAACCCGGAGCGCATGGCGGCTGCCGAACAGGGTATTCCCTGCATTGAGCGAAGCGTTATGCTCGGCGTTGTTACAAGGCGCTACAAGAGAAGCATTGCGGTGTCGGGAACCCACGGCAAAACCTCGACTACAGCCATGATTTCTCAGATTCTCATAGGCAGCGGCTTCAGCCCCTCGGCAATAATCGGCGGCAAACTGCCCTTTATCGGCGGCAACAGCTACGTCGGCGAGAGCGACATAATCGTGTGCGAGGCGTGCGAGTATGTTGACACCTTCCTTGAGCTTAACCCGTTTATCTCCGTTATACTTAATGTTGACGCCGACCACCTCGACTATTTCAAAAACCTCGACAACATCAAGAAGTCCTTTAACCGCTTTGCAAAGCAGACAACAGGCTTGCTTATTGTAAACGGCGACGACGAAAACACGCTTGACAGCGTAAAGGATGTTGATTTGGAAAAAATCACTTTCGGCTTCGGTGAAAGCTGCGACTACCGAGCGGTGAACGTCAGCGCCGACAAGGGCGTGCATGAGCAGTACGACCTCTATTACAGAGATGAAAAGCTCTGCCAAATCAAGCTTATCGTTCCCGGCAGACACAACGTTTACAACTCTCTTGCTGCGGCGGCGACTGCTCACTATCTGGGAGCTACTCCCTCGGAGATTTCCGAAAATCTTCACAAGTTCGGCGGAGTTCACCGTCGCTTTGAAATTCTCGGAACTCCCTGCGGAATAACCGTAGCGGACGATTTTGCCCATCACCCCACAGAGCTTAAAGCCACCTTAAATGCAGCGATGAATATGGGCTTCAAAAAGGTTTGGGCGGTTTTCCAGCCTCACACCTTCTCGCGCACCGCGATTTTACTCGACGACTTTGCCGACGCGCTGAAAATCCCCGACGTCGCGATCATTTCGGAGATCCTTCCCGTCCGCGAGACAAACACCTACAACATCAGCTCGCGCGATTTGGGCGCTAAGGTGCCCGGCTCTGTCTGCCTTGACACCTTTGATGAAATCGTCGATTATGTCTGCAAGAACGCCAAAGAGGGCGATTTGATTCTTACAATGGGCGGCGGCAATGTTTATATGTGCGCCAACAAGATTTTAAAGCAACTTGAATTCAACGCCATGCAGGATTGACCAAACGATAAATAATTCTTTTATAGCAATAAACAGCCGTTGCATTTTATTATGCTCCGGCTGTTTTTATATTCTTAATTATATTTTATATCTTAACGTGATTATATTTTTATACCTTAACGTGCGTCCATTCGGCGAATCCGATCGAACCCTTGTAGGCGACGTCGCAGGGCTCGTCATAGCTCATTCCGAAATAGGAATAATTGCTGCTGTGCATTGACCATTCGGGGTCGTAGATTTTTCCGTCGATTTCAGCCCAGCCGTGACCGCCGCTGTTGCAGGCGTAGCTCTCTTCATAGCCGATAACCTTAGCCATGTAAGCGAATGCGGCGCCGTAGCTGAAGCAGTCGCCCTTGCCGCCTTCAAACAGGTCGGAAGCGTACACAACAGGCCAGTCGAGCTCACGGTAATCGCCCCTGCGCGAACCTTCAAGATAGTTTTTCTTGAGGTATTCAAACGCGGCTTTCAGCTTTTGTTCCTTTGACATACTGCTGTCGGTGCATTTCTCAACAGCCTTGCGAGCAAGCTCAAGCATCTTTGCGGAACGGCTGTCCGTGCTTCCGCTTTCTTTTTGCTCGGTCTTCTGAGGCTCTGTTTCCTTCTGCTCCACCTTTTGCGGCCGGGTTTCTTTTTGCTCTGTCTTTTGCGGTTTGCTTTCTTCGATTTTTTTACTCTCAATGTCTGCGGGGAACCACTGATCGGTAGATTTTGAAACGGTCGTTTTGGTTTCCTCGGTGTTGGAACCGTCGTTCAGCTTTTTGCCGTTGATGTCAGCAACAACTCCGACAGAGGGCTTATTGATCGGCTTCATGTTATTGCGGGTTATTGCCACAACAGCCAGTGTTCCGACAGCTACGATTGAAGCGGTAAGTGCGAAAATCGGTACGATATACTTATTTCTTTTCATTTTCATTATCTCCTTTTTTGCCTCCGTTTTTCGGGGCTCTTTATTTTACGAGATAATAATAACACATTGACCGGGACAAAGTAGTGACAAAAAAATAAGTTTTTAAAAAATTTTTTTCGGCTGAGCTAACGGGCAATCCGCGGTCGGCTGAGCCGAACGGCTCATATAGTCCCTAAGAACATACGGTAATATGAGCCGCATGATAAAAATGGCTTATCTATGCGGTTTTTTCATGCGGCTCACCTCTTTTGCAATATGAGCCGCATGGAGAGAAACGCGGCAAAACACACTCGTTTTCAGCGTCATAAGGTTCATATTTGTCCCATGCGGCTCACATAGTTTTGGAGGTGAGCCGCATGAAAAAGTCCGGTGTTTAAGCCATTTTTTCCATGCGGCTCATATTGTCACATTCCTTAAGGGCGCCGGTGGGCGCTTTTGGCGCCTTTGGATAGGATAAAAAATTTTTTACCTATCATCAACGGCGCGTCATAACGCAGGAATAGCGGTAAGATTTATATAAAACGTTTGAAGCGCAGACTGTGTGCAGCTTCAAGCTGCCGGCTCAGCCGACGGAAACCTTCATCATTATGGCACATTCCATTCTTTTTCTGAAAAGCTCACAGCCGTATTCATATACGCCCGTTATTGAGCCTGTGGCGTGGTAGGCGTTTGCGGCACATCCTCCGCTGCAATAAAGCCTTGCCCAACAATCCTTACAGCCCGGGCGGGCGTAGGCGTTGCACAACTTGAATTCGTTTTGAATCTCGGTATTTTCCACGCCGTTCCAGATGTCGCCCAGCCTGTATTTGTCGTCGCCGACAAACTGGTGACAGGGGTAGAGGTCGCCCCACGGCGTTACCGCCATGTATTCCGTGCCCGAGCCGCAGCCCGTAATGCGCTTGTAAATGCACGGTCCTCCCGTCAGGTCGATCATATAATGATAGAAAGTAAGCGGTCTTCCCTCCTGCTCGCGCCTGAGCATTTCCTTTGCCAAAATCTCATACTGCTCATACAGAACGGGCAAATCCTCTTTCGTCAGAGCATACGGGTCGTCGGGAGCGCAGACAACAGGCTCCATTGAAAGCTCGGTAAAGCCGAGGTCAGCCATGTGGAAGATATCGTTGGTGAAGTCGGTGTTGTTGTGCGTGTAGGTTCCGCGCACATAGTAGCCTTTTCCCTCTCTGCGCTTCACAAACTCCCTGAACTTCGGGACAATGATATCATAGCTGCCCTTGCCGTTTACGGTTTTCCGCAGGTTGTCGTGAACCTCTCTGCGCCCGTCAAGGCTGAGCACCACGTTATGACATTCGCGGTTTGCAAACTCGATAACATCATCGTCAATCAACATTCCGTTGGTCGTGAGCGTGAAGCGGAAATTCTTGTTGTGCTGCTTTTCAATGCTTCGGGCGTAAGCGACGATATCCTTTACAACGTCAAAGTTCATCAACGGCTCGCCGCCGAAGAAGTCAACTTCAAGATTTACGCGGCTGCCTGAGTTCTCAATCAAGAAATCGATCGCCCGTCTGCCCACTTCGCTGCTCATAAGCGCGCGCTCGCCGTGATATTTTCCCTGACTCGCGAAGCAATACTCGCAGTTCAGGTTGCAGGTGTGCGCGATATGCAGACAGAGCGCCTTTATAACCGTGCCTCGCTTTTTGAAGTCGAAGGCGAGGTTTTCGTATTCGTCGGGTGTGAACAGCTTTCCGTTCGCTTTAAGCTCTTCAACGTCGTCTATGCAGTCGCTTATCTCGTTTTCGTCGATGTCGGGCGCGTCCCTGTATTTCTCCGAAAGCGCCGAGATGATTTCGTCTCTGCCGCTGCTCTCAAACATTGAAATAACGTCGTAGGCAAGGTCGTCCACAGAATGGACGCTTCCGCTGTACACATCGAGCACGATGTTATATCCGTTCAGCTTATACTGATGAATCATTTGTTGTCACTCCGATACACAAATCATAAAAAACACAATGAAAGCCGTTAGCCCTATGGGATAACGGCTCTCACTTACTTGTTGAGACTGTTATTTTTCGAGGCACTTCTCGCACTGCTGATTGGCAACGCCGCAGGAAGTTTTGCAGGCAGACTGGCAAGAGGTCTGGCATTCGCCGCAGCCGCCGCTCTTAACGCTCTTTTTGAGGTCGCGGGTCTCGATAGTCTTAATTCTCTTCATAGGTACCATACTCCTTTGGGAATTATTAATTAAATTTTATCATACGACGGGTAATTTGTCAATTAAAATATTGGAAAACAATAGTGACTTTTGGCAAATAGTATGTTATAATTGTTAAGGAAACAAAACAATACAATAAACTATTTGTGAGGACAAAATTATGACTGTTACACAATCAATCAACGACAAAACCTGCACACTGCTCGTTGAGGGCAGAATCGACACCCTGACCTCCGCCGAGCTTGAACAAGCCGTTAACGAAAGCGTTCCGCTGTGCGAAAAGCTCGTTCTCGACCTTGCGGGCGTGGATTATATCTCTTCCGCGGGGATCAGAGCTGTTCTCAAAGCGCGCAATGCCATCGGCGGCAACAATTTAACTCTGAAAAATCTTCGCGGCAATGTATTTGAAATTTTCAGAATGACAGGCTTTACAAAGGTTCTTAATATAGAGTAACGGGTGTTATTTAATAAGCCATGAAACATTCAATATTTTGGAAGATAGTGTTAATTCTCCTTCCGGTTGTCCTGCTTTCCGACATAGCTGTTTTGGTAACATCATATATGCTGATGTACGAAAACTATATCAAAGGCGCCGAAAACGACGTAAAACACGCCGCCGATACGGCTGCCGATGTTTTTTCGGCGTATGACCCGTACAATCTAAAAGACAGCTCCAACTGCGACGATATTTTCACCAAGATGTGTGAGAACTTTTCGCTGGCGTATCTTTACGCGGAAGTTCCCGATATTGAAAATGACAGAAGTATGTATGTGGCTATCGGCTACGGAAAAGACGCCGCCGAATCCGCGAAAATTACACACTACGACGGCTATATTTATCACGGTCTTTCCGAAGAATTGGTACAGGCATTTAAAACCAAGGAAACCGTTTACCGCTATGCTGACAACCAATACGGCAATGTTATTGTTTGCTATATGCCCGTGACCAGCTATTATGATTCCAAAACCGCAAAGATGGTGGAAAACAAAACGGTTTCCGTAATCGGCGCGGAAATGAATATCGACAGTCTTATCAATACTTTTCAAACCAAATTCAGTATTATTGTATTAGCTGTTTTGGCTTCCACGTTTCTGATCATCATTCTGACCGCGATAATAATAAGAAGATTCGTTTCCAGACCCGCACGGTCGATAAGCAAACGAATGACGGCGTTTGTTTCGGACAGGGAAAGCGATTTTTCGCCCATCGCATTTAAGGGAAAAGACGAGTTTGCGGAAATGGCAAAATCCTTTAATATCATGGCGGAGGAGATCGACCGGTACATAGATGACATTTCTGTTCTGAACCGCCAGAAGTCTATGCAGGAAGCCGAAATGAACATTGCAAGAACCATTCAGATGGGCTTGCTTGAGCCTTCGCACTTTTCAAGTGATTCGGCAAGTATTTCCGCACATATGCACTCCGCAAAGGACGTCGGCGGTGATTTTTACAATTATCAGGTGCTCAGCGACGGCAGGATCTGCGTTGTTATCGCCGATGTTTCGGGCAAGGGAATATCCTCAGCGCTGTTAATGTCGCGCGCGATCACACTTCTGCGCAATTACGCCGAAATGGGTTTTTCGCCCGGAGAGATGATGTACCGATACAACAACAAGATCTCCAAGCACAACTCCAACACAATGTTTGTAACAACGTTTATCGGTTTTTTCAATCCCGAAACGTTTGAGCTTGTTTACTCAAACGCCGGTCATAACTATCCGTATCTTTTATCGGATGAGCTGAGCGAGCTCGGAGGAACGCACGACATGGCGGCAGGCATTTTTCCCGATGAAAGCTATGACGAGATCACCGTACAATTGAAGCCCGGCGACAAGGTGTTCATGTATACCGACGGCGTTACCGAGGCGAACAATGACAAAAACGAGCTGTTCGGCGATGACAGGCTGAGGGAGATCCTGAAAAACAACCTCAGCGAGTCGGATGAAATCGTTATGAAAACGGTGCTTTGCGAGGTTCGCGATTTTGCAAACAAAGCACCTCAGAGCGACGATATAACGGTGCTTGTTCTCATGGCTCCCGATAAGCGCCGCATTCATTTGACACTGCCCGCAAAAAAGGAAAACATTGTCTCTGTCAACGAGAAGCTTGACGCTCTTCCCGTTGATCAGGATACAATATTCCAACTGAGGCTCATAGCCGAGGAAATTTTCGTAAACATTTGCAGCTATGCCTATGAGGGCGGCGAAGGAGAAGCGGAACTGGATATTATATTCGACGAAAAAACGGTAACGATGATTTTCTCCGACAGCGGCAAGGAGTTCGATCCCACAAAGAACCTTATTGATATCGAGGAATACGACAGGGAAAACACCATAGGCGGCTTGGGAAGATTTCTCTCCTTCAGTATCGCCGACAGTTATTCCTACGAATACAAGGACGGCAAAAACATTCTGACGATCGTCAAAAACATCGGCAATGAAGCTTAATACCTATTTTCAATTAAATCGCTGAAAACAGATGACAGCGGAAAATTTCGCATAACAAAGCGGAGTACGCATGAAGGCTGACGCCTTCCGAGTATGACAACGCGGTTATGCGAAATTTTTTGCGACATTCGATAAGATAATTCGATAATAGTATAAGGAAGCTTTATAAGAAGAAAATCACCCCGTTGTGAGTTTGCGCTCACAGCGGGGTGATCATTTACCTTACGCTAAAGCCGTCATAGGCAGGCATTGGTGAAGCTTCCTAATGACTTAGGATGGCTGAGACATG
>JBGUPW010000005.1:0-3634 GCA_045130495.1 Ruminococcus sp.
AGGTCGGTTATAAGCCCGTGCTTTTCCAGAACGGGAATAAACACGTTGGGCGGCACAACTGTGCCGTCGGGCTTTATCCAGCGCGCCAATGCCTCGGCTCCCACTATTCTGCCCGTGGAGGCGCGGCACTGGGGCTGCAAAAAGAACACGACCTCGTTCTTTTTCATAGCCTGAAAAAAGTCCGAAAGCACGTGATATTCCTCTTGGGTACGGCTGTACATCCCCTCATCAAACAGTTTTATACGGCTGTGATAGCTTTCCTTGGCGTATCTGACTGCGATGAACGCCTTGTCGAGCGCGTCGCGGATCATAATGCTGTCGTCTGTTATGCACACTCCGAAGGCGGGCATAAAGCCCGTGGCGTTGCCGTAAGATAATATCAGCTCCGATACAACGTCATAGAGCTGTTTTATCCGCGCGGGGTCATAGGGCATAAGCAGACAGAAGTCGTCTTGTCCGAAATAACCCGCTGTGCCTCCCGAGGCTTTGCACGCATCGCGGAGCTTGGCGCCGATCTGCACCATGAGCAGATCGCCCTTGTCGTGTCCGTACCACTCGTTGAACAGCTTGAAGTTTTCGATATCGACCGAGATAACGCACAGCTTTTCCGTGCTTTCACGGAGAATCCTTTCCGCCCTGCGGGTGAACGCCCTGCGGCGAAGCAGTCCCGTTATCTCATTGTGGCTGTCCGCCGTTGCGGAATGTACGGGGCGCTGCCCCAGCTCGCGCGCTTTTTGGTTGTTGACGTCAAATATGTAAATGCGGCACAAGCCGTCGCTCAGTCCGAATTGTTTGCCTGCCGTCACCGCAAGCTCTGTCCAGCACCAGCCGCCCGTCAGCAGACTGAACCTGAACTGTCTGCAAATCAGCCCGGGAAATTCCGATTCGCCCAAACGCCGTGCGATAGTATCGGGTGATAGAAAATCAACGAACGCTTTTCTGTCCTCGGGGTGCAGCAGGATCTCCGACACACTGCCGAGCAGCTCGCCGTAGGTGATCTCCGAAAGCGGAAGGGAGTATTTTTTCGGCGTGTGAACAATGCTTTTGAAGATCCGCTTGTTTCTGTCGAGTTCAATGAGCTCGTCAAAGGAGGAACCGCGCAGATAAGCCGAAACGGCTTCCGCGTTCCCGGCAGCCATAAACAGCTTGAATAATTCTGTGCTCATTGATTAACCTTCTTTCATATTTGAACATTCGGAAAATGCGGTTCGCGCAGGAGTGCGGTAAAATTAACGCAGAAATCATAATTTCATATTAATCTTTTTGAAGTGAAAGTTCAAGAGTAAGTTTCAAAATCGGAGAATTTCCCAAATTTTACCATGCGGTTTTATGTAAGTTACACAAGATAATTTTTGCTAATTTATAAGCTGATTTTGCACTTCGCTTGAATAATAAAAAATGCTGTGTTATACTGTAAAAAGGTGGTAAAATATGGCTCATCCGATCAAACATTTCCGAACAATAACACGGCACAGGCATAAGGTGATAGCGCACTGTGCAAAAGCGGGTATTCTGTGGCAGGGGCTCCGCCACGACTTGTCAAAATACAGCCCGACCGAGTTTATTCCGGGCGCTAAGTTTTATCAGGGCACCCGCAGCCCAAACGAAAAGGAACGCGAGATCTACGGCTGCTCGCTCGCGTGGCTTCACCACAAGGGCAGGAACCGTCATCACTACGAATACTGGAACGACTACAACCCCAAAACAAAGCGCCCCGAGCCGGTTGAAATGCCGCTGCGCTATGTGATCGAGATGTTCTGCGACAGGGTAGCCGCCAGCAAAACCTACAACGGCGACAGCTATTCCGACGGGGATTCCTACACTTATTTTCTGCGCATAAAGGGAAAGCACCGAATGCACGAAAAAACCGAGGAGTTGCTCAACAGCCTGCTTGAAATGCTCCGCGATGAGGGCGAGGAAAAGACCTTCGCGCACATCCGCGCTCTGCTCAGGGAGAACCGCCGTGGCTGAAACGCTCAGACTTGAACACCCCATCCCGCCGCTTTTCAACGAGAACTCGACCGTGCTGATCTTAGGCAGCTTTCCCTCGGTCAAATCGCGCGAGGCAATGTTTTTTTACGGACATCCGCAGAACCGCTTTTGGCGGCTTTTGGCGCGGCTTTTCGGCGAAGAAACGCCCGTGACGGTCGAGGACAAAAAGAAGCTGGTGCTTTCTCACGCTCTCGCTTTGTGGGACACGATAGGAGCCTGCACCGTAACCGGCTCGTCGGACAGCTCGATACGCGACGTTGTCCCGAACGATATAGGAATTATCCTCAACAACAGCCGTGTGAACAGAATTTACTGCAACGGTGCGGCGTCACACAGATTGTATCAAAAATATCTTTTCCCGAAGTACGGGATCCCTGCGGTGAAGCTTCCGTCCACAAGCCCCGCGAACGCAGCGTGGTCTTTGGAGAGATTGGAAGAAGCGTGGAATATTATTTTGGGCTGAATTTAACAGCGGGCACTTTTGGCGCGAAACATTAATAGTACAAAAAATCTTACAAAAATACTTACAAAAAAACCTTACAAAATAAAACCTCTTAGTTTTAAGGGAATCTCTAATAATTCAATGTCGTGCTTATGTGCGATAGGGAGTTTTTAGAGGTTCCCTTAAAGCATTCTAATTGAAAATAGTATCAGAATCGCGAATTGAAAATCATCGCTATTCGTATTTGGCTCTTTCGCCGCCGATGTATTTCGGTCGCGTTCTCGCCGCTAAAAGGATAGCGCTGCCGATGTGGTCTGTGGCGAGTCTTACGGGCACGGCTACTCTTTTAAGGTGCATTCCTATAAGAGTTCCGCCGATGTCAAGCCCCGCGTCGGCTTTTATCTCTTCGAGCATTACGGGGTCTTTAAAGGTGCGGTAAGCGGTCGTCGCGAAGGAGCCGCCCGCTTTCGGCTGAGGCACTACCCATACCGTCTC
Source organism: Ruminococcus sp. (assembly GCA_045130495.1). Classification (GTDB taxonomy): domain Bacteria; phylum Bacillota; class Clostridia; order Oscillospirales; family Acutalibacteraceae; genus Ruminococcoides. The sequence goes on from JBGUPW010000005.1 coordinate 2,930, forward strand.
AGCGTTCGGAACAGCCTCGCGCTCAACGCAGATCGCGCGGTTCAGGTGCTCGCAGCACTGCGCGGCTATATACACTCCCTTTGCCTGCGCCGCCTCGTAGATCCCGCCGAAAACCTGTTTGGCTGTTTCAAGGCTCGAGTTGTGACCTATCACGCCGCCCGTGACCTCGCTCGACGAGCAGCCCACAACCAAGATATCTCCCTTTTTCAAGCCTGCCGTTTCAATCAGCTCCGTGGCGGCTTGCTTTGCCTGTTCGTAAAGATTTGTACTCATAAAATCATCTCCTGCCTTTATTATAGCAGTAAAACCTGAAAATTAAAAGTTTTTTTTCAAAAGTTGCATGGTTGTATGCAACTTTTTCCGTTTTGGGGAGTAAAGTGAAGGGATTTATTCACCGATAAAATCAAATCCAAAGTAAAAATGCAGCTCTGCTGCAATTCATCTTGCGCAGCAACAATTCATTCCTACGATATGACTCTCATCATCATCGCATGATAAATTATCAATCGTCGGAAACAGGAATGAATTGTCTTTTGACATGAATTGGCTTTGCCGTGAATAGCCGCCATGCGGCATGAATTGAGCGTGTTGGCGCTCATGCTTCGGAAAATGTGATTTCAGGTTTTATTCACCGAATAGAAAAACCTTCATAGTATGCAGTACAGGATGTTAAGGCAATACCGCATAATTACGGTGTGCGGATTG
>JBGUPW010000006.1:0-7724 GCA_045130495.1 Ruminococcus sp.
TCAACTCCGGCTACTGTTATGAAGTCGATTTGAGAGAAACGAGAGAGGAGGTGGCAAGGCTTTGGCAGTTGTTAAATTCGTTAACGCAGGAAGTCCGATGAACAATATTTTTGATTATGTCACGCGTTGTGAAGCGACGGAGAGCAAATTGATCAGCGGAGTCAACTGCTCACCCGAGAGCGCTCTCGATGAATTCAGGTTTGTGAAAAAGCGTTTTCACAAAGAGGACGGCAGGAGTTACTACCATATCGTGCAGTCATTCTCGCCCGATGACGACCTCACACCCGAGACCGCACACGAAATAGGATTGAAGTTTGCGGAATACTTTCCCGGTTATCAAATCCTTGTCGCTACCCATATCAATACCAAAGCCATTCATAATCACCTGATTATGAATGGCGTGAACTTCGAGAACGGCAAAAAGTTCCACCAGAGCCGTGACGAAATGCTCCAGGCAAAGGAGTATTCCAATCAGCTCTGCCGTGAGTATGGGCTGAGTGTGACCGGGACCAAAACCAAGAATCCGCGCAATGCAAGATGGAAACGTGACCTAATAGAAACCGCGTCCTGCGCCATCGGTTGGTCAGCGACAAAGGAAGAATTCATCGAGTATATGCGCGAACACGGCTACAAGGTGCAGTGGGAGGACAAGTATAAATATATCACCTTCACCACGCCCGAGGGCTACAAAGTCCGCGACAATAAACTTTTTGACGAGCGATTCCTGAAAAACAATCTGGAACTGTACTTCGCCATGGGCGGTTGTGACGGCGCAATGCTCGACACCTACTGCGACTATATCACGCCTTATCACGACGATAGCTACACGATGACTTGCTCAGACGGACTGTTTAATCTCCTCGGAGAAATACTTTCATCCGTGCCGGCAGACTACTATTATCAGCCGCATTATATCAACGAAATGAACACAATGGAAAAACTCCGTCTTGAAAAAATCCTCGGACGGAAGATTTCCAACGAAGCATTTGTCACTTACTGCACCCGCGAGGACTACGAACGCGAGCAGGGAATTGCGCAAACTTATTAATATTTATCCCGATTTCATCTGGACATTACCCAAAAGGTGTGGTAGTGTTTGTGTCAACAAAACGGCGCGGCGATACCATACGCGCGTATCAACAAAAAATAAGAAAGGAAACATGATTATGCAAACCGAAAAGAAAACCAAAATCAGCTCTGTGCACTTCAAATATGTCGGCACGGACGAGCAGTATAACGCTTTCATCAAAAGCGTTATAAAAGACTATATCACCGATGACAGCTTGCTTCCCGATGCGGAAGAAGAAATAATCGTTGCCAAAAAGTCTGCTTAACGGCAGTCTTATTTTATATCCAACAGGAGGAAACAAAATGAAAGTATGGTTATACTATCGGCTCTCACGCGATGAGGACGCGGAGCTAAACTCGCTCACGAATCAGAAAAATATCCTCGTGGAGTACGCAAAGGCCAACGGTCATGAGATCGCCGGCGAATCGTTTGACGATAACGTCAGCGGTATGCACTTCAACCGTGAGGGCATCAACAAGATCTATGAACAGGTCGAGCAGGGAGCTATTGAGGCGATCATCGTCAAGGATATGTCACGGCTCGGCAGACACAAAACGCAGACGGCTCTGTTTATTGACTATCTCAGAGAGCACGATGTCAGGGTTCTGTCGGTCACCGAGAACCTCGACACAAGCAACGAAGACGACGATTTGATTATCGGCTTCAAAGGCTTGTTCAATGATATGTACGCGCGTGACATCAGCAAAAAGGTGCGCGCGGGTATGGTACAAAAGCAGAAGAAAGGCTTTGTGATGATTCCGCCGCTCGGCTATTTCAAAGATAAAAACACCAATCAGGTAGTAGTGGTAGAAGAACACGCGCAGATCGTCAGAAGAATATTTGATATGTATCTTGAGGGCTATGGCTTTTCCGCCATAGCCCGTATCTTTAATGAGGAAGGAATCAAGTCGCCTGCCTACTATCAAAAACAGCTGCTTGGCAAGAGTCTCGGGTACAACAAGCCGAAAATCGGCTTGAAATATCTGTGGGATAACACAGGAGTAAAGCGGATCCTGCAAAACGAATTCTATATCGGAACGCTGACCTGCCACAAGACCTACAACAATAAAATCACCCATATCCGCAAGGACGTTCCCAAAGAAGATCAGTATGTTCATGAAAACTTTGTAACGCCGATTATCTCAAAGGAGAAGTTTGAGTTAGTCCAAAAGATGATTGAGCAGAAGAAAAAAGGCAACGTCAGAGCGAGCGCTGGTCAGCCCTGCCACCGATATTCAGGGCTGCTTGAATGCGGCGACTGCGGATCGACCTTCGTAGCAATCAAGCGCAAATGGCGCGATAAACCGTTAAGAATCGAGTACGCCTGCAACGGTTATCATCGTTACGGCAAGGAGAACTGCTCCGCGCATCGAATCAACGAGAGCGAAATCGACGAGCTTGTCTACAATGAAATTCTGAATATCCGCGAGCAGGCAATGGAAAACTACAAGAATATTGATAACGACGTGCGCTGATGGCTGAAGCGAAAAAGCACCGTCACCGGCAAAATCAAACAGCTTAAGGCTGACCTTGAACAGCGCAAATCCGACCAAAAGGAGATCCTGCTCGAACGTATCCGCGACAAGGAGCACGCCGAGATTTACGAGGAAATGCTCAAAGCGTGTGAAACCGATATTAAGAAAATCTCCGGTGAGCTGTACGATATTCAAAATTACAGCGAAACCATCAAAAAGCGGAAAGCGGAGATGAAGCAGACAGTCGATTTGATTGAGGAAATCGTAAAGGAAGGGCAAATCAGCAACGCCAATCTCCGGCAGTTGATTGACAAAATCATTATCTTCGAGGACGGAGAAGGGCTGAGGATCCAAATAAATCTGAACGCCGCCTTCACAGAGCATATGACGATATTCGGCGACGACGGAAATGAATTAGCCGACCTTCAAGTGATCAATAAAATGTATCCGTTGCCAGTGAAACGAAGGATAAAGTTCAAGGAATAATTAAACTGCATAATCAGCGAGCTAAAATGAATTGGCAGACCGTAAGGTTATCAACTAAAGGTTTAGCGATAGTGGCTAAATCCAATGTCGTGAATTTGTCGGAAACAACCAACAAACTCACGAGCATACCTTACGCGTCTGCCAATATTATTTGTATCCTAAAACAGCAAAAAACGATAAACGGCTGTTCCCCATAAGGATGATTTAAAATCACAAGAAAAACAGCCGATTGGGAGCCAAAACTATCACGACATCGCACAGATAAATTGTCTGTGCGGTGTCTTTTTTAATTTTCGGTAACCATTTTTTGAAAAGAGTTGCTTATCTCACTTTTCGGGGAAATCTGCCCGTTGTTTCTGAATTGTTTAGCGGATATAATATAATCAAATAAATAAAAATTCTATTCAGGAGGTTATCACGATGACAAACGAAAAGCTTTCCGCAAAATTTGAACTCAAAGAGCTTGTTGACAGGTTTTCGGAATACTCGGATTTGAGAGACGCCAAGAGCTTGAGCGAGCTTTTTACATCCGACGGTGTGCTGGAATTTCAGACAGGCTATGACGGCGAACTGCAAAATTTGTCGGGCAGAGAAACGCTTTATCAGGCGTTCTCGGCGACTCTTGCTCCGAGCAAGGCGCTTTATCATATCAACGGACAGCATATAGTCAAGCTTAACGGCGACGATGAAGCCGAGGGTATTTCCTATTGTCAGGCTTCCTTTGTCAGTGACGAGGACGGCAAGAACTATCTGACGACAAACTATATCCGTTACACCGACAACTATGCAAAAGAAAACGGCAAGTGGTATATCAAGCGCAGAAGGTCAACCTTTCTGATTACCGATAAACACAAGATGAATTAAGGAGGAACTAAAATGATTTTTGACAGAAACGAAAACAAAGAAGTAATCGCACTTTTGGGCGCGGGCAGTATGGGAACCGCGATTGTCAGACGTATCGCGGCAGGCAGAACCGTTTTGCTCGGCGACATTAGCGAAGCAAATCTTGAAAAAGCAAAGAAGGATTTTCAGTACAGCGGTTACGCGGTGGAAACAATGATCGTCAACGCGCTCGATAAAGATAGTGTTAATGCTTTTGCAGAAAGAGCGGCAGAGCTTGGCGCGGTTAAATACTTTATCGACACCGCAGGAGCCTCTCCTCACCAAACAAATCCCGAACACATTCTCAACCTCGATATGGTCGGCACAGGCTATGCGGTCGACGCGTTCGGCAAGGTGATGGCGGCAGGCGGCGCAGGCTTGATCGTTTCCTCACAGACAGGCTACATGATGCGCGTTCCCGAGGACGTGGAGCAGCAGATCCTCGCCACGCCTACCGAGGAATTGATGGCGCTTGATTATGTCAAAAATGTCGCTATGCAGAATTCCGGCACAGCTTACATCTTCGCAAAGAGAGTGAACCACCTGCAGGCGACAAAAGCGGCGGCTACCACATGGAAGACTCGCCGTGCGCGTATTAACACAATCAGCCCCGGCGTTATCGTTACGCCGCTTGCGTATGATGAATTTGCGGCGGCAGGCGACGCGTATCAGCAGATGATTGACGCTTCCGCGGCGATGCGCACAGGCTTGTCAGACGAAATTGCCGAAGCAGGCGCGTTCCTGCTCTCCGATAAAGCTGGCTTTATCAACGGAACAGACCTGCTGATTGACGGCGGCACGATCGCGGCTATCAGAACAGGCGAATACAAGCTCCGTGTTGAGTGAGATATAAGTATTACTAATGAGAAGCTCTCGTAACCGAGATTGATTGGCTGCGGGAGCTTTGTTACAATAAAACCGGAGGGAAACCATGCAAGCATATCCTAATTTAAGCAAGCCGATGATGATTGGCAACGTAAAAATAAAAAACAGAATGATGATGGCGCCGATGGACACAGGCTTCGGCAACAACGCTTGGGGCGGCTTTACGCCCGAGGGCGTAGAATACTTTGCTCGTAGAGCGGAGGGCGGCTTCGGTCTGCTTTTCAGCGGAGGTACGTCAGCCGACTGTAAGGTGGATTACCCCGACAGTATGCTCAATCACGCGGATGAATTTATCAGAGTCGGTCGTGAGCTTAACGAGAGAATCGGCATTTACGGCTGCAAGATGTTCATTCAGCTTTCTATGGACATCGGCAGGAATGCCGGGTTGAAAACGCCGTCGCCCTTACCCGTTCTCGGCAATCCGTCAATCACGACAACCGCACTGACTGTTGATGAAATTCACACCAGAGTGGAAGAGATGGGACAGGCGGCAAAGCTATGCAAGGAAGCAGGCTACGCAGGCGTTGATATTCACGCGCTTCACTGGGGACATTTGCTCGATTCCTTTGCGCTCGCGTTTATGAATCACCGTGAGGATGAATACGGCGGCTCGCTTGAAAACCGTCTGCGTGTCGTCAAGGAGATCCGCGAGGCGATCGCCAGGGAATGCGGATGGGATTACCCCGTCACCATCCGTTTTGCGGTTCGCAGTTATATGAAGGACTTTGACAAGGCTTCCTATGACGGCAGCGAGGAAGTCGGCAGAACGCTTGAAGAAGCGATCGAGATCGCCAAGCTGATCGAAAAATATGGCTATGACGGACTCAGCACTGACGCGGGTACGCTCGACGCGTTCTATTATGCTATGCCGCCCTCATACGTTCCGATGGGCTACACGCTTGACGATGTGAAAGAGATTAGAAAGCACGTCAAGCTCCCGATCCTCTGCGGCAGCAGAATGGCGGACTTTGATATGACAGAGAAAGGGATTGCCGACGGCATTATCGACGCGGCTGTTATCGGCAGGCAGGCGATTGCCGATCCCGATTGTGCAAAGAAAATCGTCGCCGGAAAGCCCGAAGAAGTCCGCACCTGTATTGGCTGTAATCAGGGCTGTATCTGGGGCTACTTCTGCACAGGAAAGGTTTCCTGCGCGGTCAATCCCGAGGTCGGTCACGAAAAGGATTGGCGTGTCACGAAAGCACCGATCAAAAAGAAGGTCGTTGTTGTCGGCGGCGGCGTCGCAGGAATGGAAGCGGCAAGAACCGCATTTATGCGCGGACACGACGTGACGCTCTATGAGAAATCAAACGTTCTCGGCGGCAACCTGATCCCTGCAGGAGCACACGATTTTAAGCGTGAGGTCAATGGTCTGAACGAATATTACAAACACCAAATGGATAAGCTCGGCATTGACGTAAAGCTGAACACCGAAGTGACGACCGAAATATTAAAAAACATGAAGGTGGATGCCATTATCCTTGCGGTCGGTTCCGTTCCCGTTATGCCGAAAATTGAGGGAATCGACCATCCGAAAACCGTCTCGGGCGTGGATGCTCTGCTTGAAAAGAAGACTATCGGCAATAAGGTCGTGATCGTCGGCGGTGGTCTTGTCGGTTGTGAAATTGCCTACGGCTATGCTAAAGAAGGCAAGGACGTCACCATCGTGGAAGCCCTCGATGAGACCATGAATACCAACAACGTCCCTGCCATGAACAAGATCATGCTGCTCGACGCGTTTGAATATTACGGTACAAAGGTGCTGACAAGCGCAAGGCTCAACGCCGTGACTGACGACGGCGCGGTTGTCACACTGTCCGACGGTACTACAACCACCCTTGAAGCCGATAATGTGATTATGTCCGTCGGCTACCGTCCGCTCCCCTCTATGCAGGAAGCGCTCGCAGGCTGCGGCGCAGAGCTGTATGAGATCGGCGACGGCGCAAAGGTCGGAAACGTGCTGACTTGTATCCGCGACGCGTTTGAAGTTACAAGAAATCTGTAAAAGGAGTTTGATTTAGATGAAAAGAATAATTGCTATACTGACCGTGCTTGCGCTGATTTTTGCTTTTGCGGGCTGTTCATCAGGCACAAAGAATGAAAGCTCAGAAAAGGCAACCGCCGCAAATTCGGAAACCGCTTCCGCAAATGAAGCAACGGCAGAAAACAAAACCTCGAATCCCACAGCAACAAGCAATGAAAAAAACTCCGTTGTCGTCTACTTCTCACGCACGGGAGAACAGTACGAAGTTGGCGTGATCGAGAAAGGCAACACCGCCATCGTAGCGGATATGATCGTCGAGCAGACAGGCTCGGACAGCTTTGAAATTTTGCCGAAAAACGACAACTATCCAATGACCTACAAAGAGCTTACCGACGTTGCAAAGGAAGAACAGAACAATAATGCCCGTCCCGAAATCAAGGACACGTTGCAGAATTTTGAGCAGTACGATACCATCTACCTCGGCTACCCGATTTGGTGGGGCGATCTTCCGATGATCTGCTACACCTTCCTCGAGAGCTATGATTTCTCGGGCAAGACGATCATCCCCTTCTGCACGCACGCAGGCTCCGGCAACGCGGGCACGCAGAGCAAGATACAGTCCGCCGCTCCGAACGCCACGGTTAAAGAGGTGCTGGCAATCGCAGGAACCGATACGCAAAACGATCCCGACAGCGTAAAAACCGCCGTTACGGAATGGCTGAATAAATAACTAAATGATAAGCAACTCTTTTTCGCAAAGGGTTGCTTATCTCACTTTTCAGGTAAATCTGCCCGTTGTTGTTTTTGAAAAATATTGATAAAATAGAATCAGGAAATAAGTAACGGAGGTGGCGTTATGAAACGGATAAGTGTTATGCTGATTTTGGTAACAGCTTTTTTGGCAGGCTGTTCATCCGTTTCATCGGCTTCCTCGGAAAGTCTG
>JBGUPW010000007.1:0-16545 GCA_045130495.1 Ruminococcus sp.
TCTGAAAATCATCAGCGACGGCAAGGCAATAGCACTTGACCCGCGCATTTTAGACGCGGAAAACGTCGGTGGCGGCAAGGTGTATGCCTGTGCCGAAAAGGTCTTTGAGATTTGGGAGCAGAGCAGCGACCAAACGCAGCTTATCTTCTCCGATCTATCCACACCGACGGGTAAGAAAAACAAGGGAGAAAACGCCTTTTGCGCCTATGACGAGCTGAAAGAACAGCTTATGCTGCGCGGTGTACCCGAAGAACAGATACAATTTATTCAAGACTTTAAAAGCTCAAGGGCAAAACAAAAGCTGTTTACGGACGTGCGCAAAGGCAAGGTCAGAATATTGATCGGTTCCACCACCATGATGGGAACCGGCATGAACGTACAGCACAAGTTGATCTCTTTGCATCATTTGGATTGCCCGAACCGTCCTGCCGATATTGAGCAGCGGGAGGGTCGTATTATTCGTCAGGGCAATACGAACCCAACCGTGCAAATCTACAACTACGTCACCATAGGCACCTTTGACGCTTTTATGTACCAGATGGTAGAGCGTAAACAGAAGTTTATTTCTTCCGTTATGACTGCCAAGCATTTCTCCGAACGTTCAGCTGACGATATTGACGAAGCGACGCTCAATTACGGTCAAATCAAAGCCGTCGCCAGCGACAACCCAATGGTAATGAAAAAGTTTGAGGTGGACAATAAGGTGAACCGCCTGCAATCCATTCGTAATGCGTATATCAATGAACATCGTCGTATGGAGGACGAGGTGCAGCTGATTCTGCCCAAGCAAATCCATAAAATGGAGGTCATGGTTGCCAATTATCAGGCAGATTTAGAGTTTGCCGCGCAAAATCCTGAACCCGAAAAGTTTGAGATTGAGATCGGCGGCGAACGGATAGAAAAGCGCTCCGATGCAATTGAAGCGATTGCACAGCAAAAAAGCAAACTAAAAGAAAACGAGCTGCTGCCGATCGGTACTTACAGAGGTTTTCATCTTTATTTGTATCAGGAAGGCGTTTTTAAATCGAAAAACCTTTGTCTGACGGTGAAGCATAATTTGGGCTATCGCGTAGAGCTTGAGTTGCAGAGCGGTATCGGCAATCTGGTTAGGCTCAACAACGTTATTTCTCACGATATTCCGCGAAAGCATCAAGAAGCCGTCAGCGACCTTGAAAAGCTGCAAAAGCGTCTGGAATCTGCAAAAGCGGAAATGAATCAGCCATTTCCACAGGAAGCCGAGTACCAAGCTTTGCTCAAAGAACAGGCAGAGATCAATGCACAGCTGACTGTCGGTGATGATAACAAACCTGACAGCGATACAGAGAATGAGGGCAATAAAGAAAGAGCAAATAAAAGCGTTGTTTCCAGAGAGGGAACACCCGTCCTTCAAACTCCTGTCAGAAAAGCGCTAAGGAGGTGATGACAAATGCAAGAAAAAGATTACAATCCTATTGAGCGGATGCGGCATAGGGATACGGACGGCGACGGTATTGTTGATTACGTTGACAGTAATGGATATTCAAAGCCGAACGACGGCTTCCGATATAAGGAAGTTTCGCCGGAGGAACACCGTAGACTCCAAGACGCGGGATTGGCAATTGACAGCTCGCCGAGCAAAACAAGTCCGGGCAATTACATTGTTCGTTTTACGGAGCATCAGGCAGCCGATGTTGAAAATCTCTTATCTACTACCCTGTGTCAAAAAATGTCAAAGTAAGTTTGATCTAAAAAGACTTTCTCACTGTACATTACAAAAAATTAGAAAGGATTTTTATTATGGCTAACAATTTAGACCTAGGACAATTGACAACAAAGCTTGAAAGTGTTGAAAAAGATATTGCCGAATGCCAGAATGAAATAAACAATATTTCCGGTAAATTATCCGATGTTACTTTTGGATATAATTATCCAAATGATGCGCCTTTGGAGGTGCGTGATAATCAAGAGAACGACCTGAGAAGCAGTTTGCAGTTCAAGGAAACTCAGCTTAATGTTCTGATGGCTGAAAAACAAAGTATTCTCAACCAGATTTCATCAGAAGTGTCAAAACAAATCTCCGGTATTTCTGACACAAAAGCCACCAATCCGTCTATTTCCAAATACACAATTTCACTTTTGCAACAGCCAATTAACGGCACAGTTGCGGTATGTTCCGCTACGTTCTATAACTCACTGACGATTAACGGAATGATGATTAAGGAAGGTCGTAAAGGATTGTATGTCAAAATGCCGCAGAAGCGCACTAAGCAGGGATGTTTTATTGACGTTGCCCATCCGTTATCTGCTGATGGACGGCGTAACATAAACGAAACCTTGATTGGCGGCTATAAAAACGGAGTTTTGAAACAAGAGTTTAAGGTTGAACCACCGAAAACAGTTGCTGCGCAAAATTCTGTGAAGTATCCTCCCAAATACGGTAAAAGCCTTGCACGGATGGATCTCATAGTCGGCAATATGGTTGTTCACAATGCAAAAATCATCGAAGGTAAGGACGGTGCTCTCCGATTGTCATTGCCGAGCTACAAAGCAAAAGATGGAAACTACACTTCCATCTGCAATCCCGCGACAAAGGAAGCGTTCAAACAATTCAGTCAGGAAGCAATGAAAGAGTTCAACACACAATACTCATTCCTAAAGCTGACAGACGACGATGTATCGGCATTGAAGGAATCCGGTATTAATATTCAAAGCCGTAAAAATTCACAGGGTGAAAATGTTGTAAAGTTCAAAACAGAGGATTTAGGCAAAGTGGAAGCATTTATTCAAACTGCACCAAAAGCCGCGCCGATAATTCAATAATCGAAAGCAAATTTAGACAGCAGAGAGTGGACAAATTGTCCACTCTTTGCATTTTGGAGGTGATAAAATGGATGAAGTGGTCACTTGCGAGAAAGGGAATTACACTATTGAGAATCAGGTAATCATTATGGGGATTTCGTTTTTTATTGCTCACGACGAAAAAGCCAAAAAGCCCTATATGGTAGGCGAAAAGAAGTATTTGCAATACTTAACAAAATATGAAAATTTAGCAGTAACAGAAGAATATGTATCTGCTCTTGTTGATTGGAACAACCGAGTTTCAGAAGCAATTGAACAACTGAAATCCAGTGCATAGCAATTAAAAAATAAGGAAGTGAATTAATGGCTCGACCAAGTCAGAATATACTCCGTCGGCACAGGAGTAAAAAACCAATGATAATTGTTTTTGCGATTCTGTTCTTTATTCTTTTCCTGATGGTTTCATTCTTTTACTATCGTTTCCGTAACTACGAATACGTTCATGGTGATGTAAATGATTTGGGCGGTTATATTAGGGCGCTTTCGGATTCATCTGAATTCAAGCTTCCTTTCTTTAGCGTGATAGTTGATATTTTATGGTTCAATCTCACGATTTGGTGGGTTTATCTTTGCGTGATCGCTATCATGTTCATTTATATGACCTCTCGCAATCGAAATGATTTCAAGAATATGGAGCACGGGTCGGCACGGTGGGCTGATGATGAAGAAATCAAACAGCTTCAAAAAAGTACAAAGGGAATTCCGCTTGCAAAGGATACCTATTTGCCACTTGATTCAAACATTGCCGCGAATTTAAACGAGATTGTCATAGGTGGTTCCGGAGCGGGTAAATCTTTCCGAAAAATTAAGCCTGATATAATTCAGCTCAACGGCAGTTATGTCGTAACTGACCCAAAAGGCGAGCTGTACCGAGATTGTGCAAAGGTTCTCAAGGCGAACGGCTATAAAGTTCGTGTACTGAATTTGGTCAATATCAATTTTTCAAACTCATACAATCCGTTCGCGTATATCACCTCGGAACAGGACGTTGTAAATATTGCATCGCTGTTTATGAAAAATACGGCAGGAGAGGGCGAAAAGTCCGACTTCTTCTCTGAAGCGGCAGGAAAGCTACTTGTAGCATTGATGCTTTATCTGTTTAAATCAGAGAATGAGATCAAAACCTTTGGACGTGTGATTCGTCTGTTGAATTCCATACGCTACAAAAACGGCAGTATTGATATGTCATGTGAGTTTGCGCGCTGCCTGAACAAGCACGCTTCTGAACACCCAAACGATGCTGCGAGTATCAATTGGAGCGGAATGCAGTCAAACGCGCAGGAAACGCAATCTTCGATCAATGAAGTGCTCTCAACACGTTTGCAGCTTTGGGCGACAACCGATCTTGATGCTATCACCTCAACCGATGAAATGGATTTTGACAGTATCGGCAAAGAACTGACGGCAATCTTTTTGATTATTCCGGCGGCGCGTAACACCTACAAAGCGGTCAGCAATATTTTTTACTCGCAGTTGTTTGAGCGACTTATGCGTGTTGCGGACAGCAAATACAACGGTTGTTTGCCGAAGCTTGTCAGCTTTGAGCTGGACGAGTTTGCCAATATCGGCGAGATTCCAAGCTTTAATGAAATTCTGTCGGTATCCCGAAGCTATAACATCAGAATTTGCGTAGTTATTCAGGGCTTGTCACAGCTCAAGGCGATTTATGAGAAAACATATGACAGTATCATCGGCAACTGCGATACTTTCACATTGTTGGGTTCAAAGGACAAGGACACGCTTGACTATGTTTCCGACAAGCTCGGCAAGATCACCGCACGTAATGACAGTCGGTCCTACAACCGTTCAAGTATGCAGGGCGGCGGCGGTCAGGACACCGAAGCGGTAGCTGAACGTCCGTTGTTGTATCCCGATGAAATCAAACGCGCTATCAAGCCAAAGGGAGAATCCCGAAAATACGGCGGCAATACAATTGTTTTCGTCGGATATGAGTATCCTATGTTTCTGCCGAAATATGATACAGTTAATCACCCTCTGTTTGAACAGTGCGGCTCAAAATATAAAGGGTATGTTCAAAATTGCACGAATGTCGAAACTGAATACACGCCTATATGGGAAAGAAGGTTAAAAGAATATCAAGAAATGTATAACGATTATGCAGAAAGCGAAATGCAAAGTCAGTTAGACTATCAGAATAAGTCAGAGGAAGAAGATAAAGCAGAACAACAGCAGCTTGAACAGGAGTTTGAAAAAAACAATAGCCAACCGCCTGAGCTTCCTCAATCAGAGGATGAATATTCGGAATACACAGAATCAGCCGATAGTGTGCATTACGAACCCGTGGACGATTACGACGATGAAGCTGACAAAGATATTTTGAATGATATTGCTCCGATTGTAGGAGAAATGATTTCAATGATGGGGGGTGTTGAATAATGGAAAAGCCCATAACAAGAGAACAGGGTGAGCATCAGATGCATCGGATTCTCGAAAGTTCTGAAGAAGCAAAAACTTTTTCCGATATTGCAAAAGTGCTAATCGACCATGCCGGTAAATATGTGTTGACTGATTCTGACGTAAACCTTGCTTGTAGGCAGGAAGCAGAGAAACGACTGAGCCTTATGCTTGAGTATTGTTGCCTTAATGAGCAGCCGGTCGCGTCATATATTCTTATTCGGATTTTAAAAGAATCAGAAACAAACAAAGATTTGATGAATACGTTTCAATATGATTATTCTAATGAATTTGAGCGGTCGGTTAATGAGGTGCTTTGCGCTTGCCTTAATTATTATGAGGAGTTGGGCAACGTCCTCTGGGGAGAGGAGGTGATGAATAATGTCGATTGATGATACCGCGCAAACTATGTTTGGAATGAGACGATTAAACCCTATGTCGCTGCTTCAAATCATTCGTGAGGTTAAATCTATTCTTGACGCTTTTCATGCAAAAAACAGTCAAGCGTCCGAAGCAACGGGATATCATTTCACAGGGCAGCATACAGATATTGCCTTTGTTGCGGAGAACGGTAAGCTTAACGCTGCTGAAATCGAACGGATTCCCGATGAACAGCTTAGAAATAATGTTACCGTGAGCTTTTCTGACGCGGTTAAGGACGGCTATTTGAAATTTGATCAGGAGAGCAAACAGTTTTCATTGACGCAAAAAGGAATGGAACACGTAAATTCCGAAGCATTTAAGGAACAGTTTGAAAAAGATCAATTAGGTGATATTGCCGCAAACAAAGCCCGTGTAGAGTTGCGAGGGAATGCAGCGGATCTAAATGTTTTCCGATTTACCGATTCCATATCGCTAAATCATCTGGCGCACAGCGATCCAGCCGCATTTAAGCGTGTTCAAGATTATTTTAACGAGTGTGAGAAATACGGATTTGTAACAATTTCCGACGGTATCGTAACGCCTACTGACAAGTGCCGCGACTACCTATCACGAACGAATATAAAAAATTTTGATATAAGCAGAATAACTCCGGATAACGCTAAAAAGGTTGCAGAGGAAATGAGAAAAGCAACCGGCAGTTCGGCAAAGCAGGCTTTTGAGAGTGTTTTAGATAAAACTGAAAACGGTCTTGGCTTGGCGAGCAAAACAGTATCGTTTGTTTCAGGGGATTCGTCAGGAAGCGACGTAGCGAAAGAAGGAGCGAAAATCGCCGCGTCGCAGGCAGCTAAAACTGCGCAGAAAGAAGCCGCGAAAAGAGCAGCGCAGCAGGCGGCGCAGAAAGCAGCTGCGAAAGCAGCCGCAAGTACGACCGCAAAAACAGCCGTATCCTCTACAGGCTACGGAGCTGCGGCAGTTGCGGTAGTAGAGCTGACATCAAAGGGCGCAAACGCGCTGACAAAAATGGACACGCAATCTCATAAAATCAATATAACGCGTGGTTAAATCAGTAAACGGCTGTTGTTCTTCAACAGCTTTATTTTTTTACTTAGGAGGTCCTTCTAAATGAAAGTAAAGTCAATTTTAAAAAAACAAAGGAAAAGAATTGTTGCATCGTGCGCCGCTCTGAATATTGCAGCGTTGTCAATGAATCATGTTTTTGCTGCTCCCAACGGTGTTGATACCGCCGCGTACAGCGGTATGGTTGACATTGTGTTTTGGGTTGCAACGATTGCGATCGCCGCAGGCGGCGGTATTCCGTCGCTGATCAAATTGGTGCAAGGACAAGCTGACGAGGATCCGCGCGGAAGAAATGCCGGTATTGCCGGTCTTGTTATTACAGGCGCTGTGATCGGCGCAGCAGCAGCTATCAGAGCGTTGCTGTTTTGATGTATTACTATCGCAAAAGCAGCACGGCAAACTGCTGTGCTGCTTGGAGGTGAAAAATGGTACAAAGTATTAATTCGGTTAAGATTGAGAAACGAAACAGGCGGCTTTGCAAGGTTCTTTCAGTTATCTTAGTGCTTTTTATGCTTCTTTCTTCTGCCTTTTTTTGCGTAGCCGCGAGATCGAATGCATGGGGATTGGTTGTTTCACAGGCAGACGGAATGGACTATTTTTACCGTCCCGGCTATGGCGGCGGCACAAATCCAAACTGGTCAATTGTGCGGCAAAATTGCTTTATTATCTGCAAACGATTGGCTTACACCTTCAATGATAGTGTAACTGCTTACAGCGACGATTTGAATGTTATTAGTATACTGAATTATTTTTATAATAACAGACAATATGACTATGCTATTGAAATGGGTACGAAATGGAATAGCTTTAATGCGCATGTAACAAATTTTATAAATGAGACAGCAGAGCTTGTCGGTACAGGAGACGCTGTGCCGGTGGTGGACGGCAAAAAAGTTACGGTTGAGCAATATCAAAATCTTTATAGCCGCATTGCAAAAGAAATAGAAACCCTTAGTGCTTTCATTACCGATTTGCGAACGTCATATCAAGCGTCAAAAATCAGCAGTGACGGCGGCATGTCCGGGGCATTGAGCGATAGCCGCAATATCGTCAATTACCTTTGGACTTCATTAAGAGTCATCATCAGTGACGTCGGATTCGGTTCAGGTAATACGAATACTTTTTTGGGCATTTCAACTTCTTCTGCCAGTATACAGGCGATTGCAAATACTGTTTCAAGCGTTACAAAAACCTTTGCTTACGCAGTTGCGGTTATTTTGTTTGGCATAAACATCACGACAACTGCTTTGCAGAATGAAATCCTAACTTTGCGAGGTGGTATCAAGGTTTTTGCCAGAGTTATCCTGGTGAAAATCTGGATTGACCTCGCAATCCCCATTTGCATATATGTTCTTAATCTTGTCAACAGCTTGGCAGGACAATTACTGAGGACGATATCGGCGAGCGGCGGCAACGTATTCAATAATGCCCGTATTCAAACAACAGGCAGTGATGGCTGGACGGCAATCCTTAAAATGATAACAAGGATTTTTAATGCAATCATTGAGCTAATCACGGGCTTCCCCAGCCTGATTCTTATTTCAATAATGATCATTTGCATCGTACTCGTCATTATTAAATTGGTCGCAAGGTGCTTTGAGCTGACCTGTCTTGTTTCACTGTCACCTATCTTTTTCGCAACATTGGTTGGAGAGGAAAGCAAGCGTTATTTCCGTCGGTTTATTTCGGCTTTTGTGACAACAGCCGGGTACATTGCTTATGTCGCTATAGTTTATGCAGTTGGTTCAAGGTGGGTTGCACAGGCAACCACACCTAATTTAACAACAAGCTTAACATCGCTTTTTCTGCCGATCATTTCAACTTTGCCGCGTGCGATCATCATCATTGCATGTTGCCGTGTGATGGTCAAGCCGCCAAAGGTGTTATTGTCATTGACAGACGGAGGTTAATAATGAGAAAAATCAAAATCACTAAACAGCAGACGGTTAATCCCAAAGCGGTTTATATGGGGTTATCTATTCCGCAAATATTAATTATGGCGACTGGCATTGCGCTTGCTTTAGGCATGGTAGCTTTGTTCATTTTTGGTTTAAAGATGCCCGTAAACCTTACAATGGGTATTGTATTTGTTGAATTAATTGTTTTTGTCGGGTTGGCGATTGTCAGAATAAACGGACTGAACTTATTCAAGTGGATCTATGTGATGCTTCAGTCACCGATTTTCAGACCGTATCAATCGAAAGGAGCTTTGGACAGATATGTCAAAGAAGAAACGGAAGAGTAAGGTCGTCATAGTTGACGAGAGAAAAAAAGCTAAAAAAGGCTTTTCAAAAAAGAAATCAAAAGCGCATACTGCTCAGGATACGATTCCGTTCGACGAAATATACGAGAATGGTTTGTTTCGCAGCGGTGAAACCTTTAGCATACTTTTTATGTATGAAAACATTGATTACAAGGTGATGCGCGAAAATGAACAGGATTCTTTTTATCAAAAGTATATGCACTTTCTTAATACGTTACCTCAAGATATCCAGTATCAGGAGTTGATTCTTAACTATCCAACAAACCGCGAAATGTTAGAAAAAGCAATGATTCCAACGCAGGAGAATCAAATGTGCAGTCGTCCCGTTTTTCGCGATTATTGTCATGTGATGGACGGTATCATTGATACAGCTGTTAATCAATCCTGCGAACAGGTTATTTTGGCAGCTATGTCATTTACTCCGCAGACGAAGCTGGATGATGTTTCGATTCTGTTCAAATACTTTAAAGCATTGCAGGATGAAGCGTTGATTTTTTCGGTTAAGGTAACACAGCTCATGTCCGAGGATTCTTTGGAAAAGCTGCACCATCTGTACCACATGGCAGATAAGGAACCGTTCCTTTTGCCGACCAACTTCTTACAGGGTGATGTGAACCTGAAAGACTATATTGCTCCTTCGAGCTTCACATTTAAATCAAAATACATAGAGGTTGGTTCCTGTTATTCGAGTGTGCTGTTTGTCAGGCGCTTTTCGTTCCAGTGCGACGATGAATTTATCATAGATCTGTTAGACAACACCTATGATATTGCGGTTAGTAAGCATTTGTTCCGCATAGATAAAACAGAGTCTTTGAAAATACTAAAGCGTCAAATGGACGATTTGGAAGCGCGAATGGAAAAACGACGTGAGCTTAACAGCAAGCGCGGCGGCAAATATGTTCCCCACAAACTCAGAGAACGAGAAAAAGATTTAGAGAATTTGCAGGATAAGCTCAGCGGCAGCAACTGTGATTTGTTCGCTTTCGGGATATACATCTATGTTGCCGCAGATACGCTTGAGCAGTTGAACGACCTCAAGGACTATATTAAGCAAATCGCGTTGCGGCATCAGGTTGTGGTGGACGTTCTGACAGGCGTTCCGCAGCAGGAGCTGGGCTTGCAATCAATTATGCCGTTTGCGAACCCGGCGAAAACAAAGGACGGCAGCTATCTCGGTCAGCCGTTTTATCTGACAACAGATGAAGTGGCAAATTTCATTCCGTTCTCTTACCGTAATAATATCAATCCCGCAGGGTTGATTTACGGTATCAATCAAATCACTAACACGCCGATCATCATTGACCGTACCGAGGAAATGAACGCAAATGGCTTTACTCTCGGAACGTCCGGTTCGGGTAAATCAGTGTTCACAAAAGCGGAGTTTTTTGCGGCTGCAATGAAATACTCAGCTGATGAATTTATTATCATCGACCCTGAGAATGAATACCGTCCGCTCGGTTCTTCCTCTGATGGAAGCTCGCCGCCGTTTGACGCGGAGATTATCAGGCTATCGCCAAATACAGACACCTATATCAATATTTTTGATACGGATATGACCTATTCCGAGGACGGCGCATCGGCGGTGCAGATGAAGGTCGATTTTATCATGACTTTCTGCGAGGTTGTCAAGGGTTCTGCGCTTACAGCAAAAGAACGTTCCGTTATTGATCGTTGTACAAAGACGGTTTATATGGACTACGTAACTTACAATGGAGATAAAAGCAAGCTTCCTAATCTTCAAAAGTTTTATCAAGAGCTAAAAAAACAAACTGAAAAGGAAGCTGCCGACATTGCATTATCGCTTGAGACGTATGTAACGGGCAGCTTTGACATATTTGCGCACGATACGAATATAAAGTACAACAAGCATGTGATTATCTTTGATATTTTTGAAATGGGCAATCAGCTACAGACTGTCGGTTTAATGGTGCTGTTGGAAATGCTTTGGCAGCGCGTTATCCAAAACAAGCTGCGCGGCGTTCGGACATGGGTATGGACAGACGAGTTTTCCATTATGTTCAACGATGATTCAACCGGTATTTTCCGTACAGGCGATTTCTTTGAAAAGGTCTATAAGAGAATCCGAAAGCACGGCGGCGTCGCTACAGGCGCAACGCAGAATATCTCCGAGGTCATCAAATCAAAGCAAGCTATGACTATGTTGCAGAATTCCGAGTTCTTGGTAATGCTTGCGCAGAAAGAGGACGATTTGGAGGTAATTAAGCAGATGTTTCATCTTTCGGAAAATCAGGCGAAATATCTTGATGTTGACGAGCCGGGCAAGGGCTTAATCAAATGCGGAAAACGCATTATTCCATTCAGTAATCTGCTTCCTACTGATTCTTTGATGTACAGGATATGTACAACTAAATTCAAGGATATTCAGCAACAGCTTAACGCAAAGTAAGGTGATGGTATTTGAATTTACTGATAGCAGCTGACAAGGCTGACATAAAAACATATGAAGCAATTGCGAAAACCGCTCCCAATACAACCGTGCTTGGCACAGTAACAAAAATTGATACCAATTTTACTTCTCTGCTGCGTGAAAAATACAATCCTCACGCGATTTTGATTGATACAGATGTGAAGGTTGTCGGAATCCGTGTCCAGTCAGCTGTCGATACAATCACACAACAGTTTCCCTATATGAAAATACTTATTCTGACAAGCGAAGATGATCACTATGATTACCATGCGGATTGTATTGTACAGGGACAGGTTTCCAATATCAAATTGAAAGAGATACTGAATAGGATGGCGAACGGTTCTGCGCTTCCCGACGCAGAGTCAAATGATGACGTTTCGGAAGAACGTATTCCACACAGAATTACATCTGATAGCCTTGTAGTGGACAATTTGTCCACTGCTCAATTGAGGAAAAGCAAAAGATTTTCGTTACCTCGGCTAAATCCGGTTATGCTTTCAGGAATAGCA
Organism: Ruminococcus sp.; assembly: GCA_045130495.1. Taxonomy (GTDB): domain Bacteria; phylum Bacillota; class Clostridia; order Oscillospirales; family Acutalibacteraceae; genus Ruminococcoides. The sequence continues at coordinate 11,915 of JBGUPW010000007.1, forward strand.
GCAGGAGCATTAGCTTTGATTGTTGTTGTTCTTTTTGTAATGAAAGGTGTCTCTAAAACCGGACAAGTTGCAACTCGTGATGAAGCGGTTACCTCTGTTGCCATTGAATCGACAGCTGTGTCGGAACCAGTTTCGGAATCGGAATCCGAGGATATAGATATTCCGACGTTTCCGATTGAGTATAGCACTGAACCGGCAGTGACCACAACGGTAGTGCCACCAACTATAGGAGTGGATGAAACAACCGCCGCGCAGTCGGCAAAACCGCAGGAACAGCCTGAGAACAAACCAACTGCGGCAGCTCCACAGACAGGCGGTTCTTCATCGGACACAGATTCCCGTTCGGGCAACGAAAACAGCGGAAGTAATAACAGCAGCGGCAACAGCAATGGCGGTAACAACAGCGGCGGAAATAGCGGCGGAAATAATAGCAGTGGTTCAAGCAACGGCTCGCAAAGCAGTCAACCCGTTACAAAGGTTTACGCCGGAGACCCTGTAGTGTCCTATGATGATAATGGAAGATACAACAATTCGGGCGGCAATGCTGTCAGCAGTGTAAAGCTGAATTACAGTTCAAAAACGCTTCAGGTCGGCGATATGCTGCAATTGACGGCAACCGTCAGTCCGTCTAATGCTAATCAGACTATTTCATGGAACAGCTCGAACAGCTCTGTTGTATCCGTGAAAAACGGAAAGCTTACCGCCGGAAAAGCCGGAAAAGCAACCATAACAGCGACTGCGGTTAATGGTAAATCGGCGAGCTGTGAGGTTACGGTAAATAAAAAGGAGCAAACAGATAATATCCATCTGTCGGCTTCTGAGTACCATGTCAAGGTTGGACAAACGATTACGCTTACACTTTACGGTACTGATTCCTGTGAGTGGAGCTCGTCAAATTCAAATGCGGTAAGACTTTATCCCAACGGGAATCAGGTGCAGCTTGTGGCAAGACGCACAGGTTCTTATCGTGTGTATGCCAAAGATAAAAAGACGCAGAAGTCGTATACCTGTCAAATCTACATAGAATAGGGGGATAATAATGGTTGTTATTTATGCTGAAAAGGCGAGTTTGGCAAAAGCAATTGCTGATGCGTTGGGAGCAGGAAAACGGATTGAAAATCCACTGAATAAAATGATAGGACATTGGGAATTTGTCTTTAACGGCGAAAACGCTGTCATTGTACATGGGCAGGGACATCTCGTCATGCTCGAAGCGCCCGAAGCCTATGGCGCACAGTACAAAAAATGGGATTTGCAGGCTTATCCCTGCATTCCCGATACATTTAAGCTTCAGGTCAAAGCCGACACGGAGGGCTGTTACCTGTATGTGAAGCAGTTTTTCGACAAGGCTGACCGCCTGATCAACGCAACGGACGCTGACCGTGAGGGCGAGCTGATTTTTGCCTATGTTTATCAAATGATGGGTTGCGTTAAGCCGTGGCAGCGCGTGTGGATCGAGGATTTGACCAATCAAAAAATCCGTTACGCTTTTTCCCACCTCAAGGACGGCTCCGAAATGGTAAACTTGCAGAACGCCGGTCGTGCCCGTGCAGCCGCCGACTGGCTGTTCGGTATGAATGTCACGGTGGCAATGACAAAGAAATTCAGTAGCGACAGCAGCGTACTCGCCTGCGGCAGAGTGCAAACGCCGACCCTTGCGCTGGTTGTCAACAGGGAGAAAGAAATCAGAAATTTTATCAAAAAACCGTTTTACAAAGTAACAGGCAATTTCTCCGCAGAAAACGGCGATTATAGCGGAGAGTATCAGGGGGGCAACCTCGATACAAAAGCCGAAGCCGACGACGTTCTCGCGCAGGCTGCGAACGGCGAGGGTACGGTAAAAGAGCTGACGGTCAAGAAAAGCAAGGTCAGCGCGCCGTTGCTCTACAACTCTACGCAGCTGCAAGTCGCCTGCGGGAAAATCCTCGGTTGGGAACTGAAAAAAGCAGAAAGCGTCATGCAGCAGCTTTATGAAGCAAAGCTGATGACCTATCCGCGTACAAGCTCCGAGCACTTGACAGAAGCTATGCAGCCTGAGATTGACCGCACGATTGAGAAAATTATGGCGATTCCCGAATATGCTGATTATGCTCTGGATAAAGATGCTCGGCAACCGTTTACAAGCCGCCATTTTGATGACAGCAAGGTAGGGTCTCATCCGGCGATCACCCCGACGCTGAACGTTCCCCGATCGCTTGCGGCAATCGAGGACAAGGACATGAGGGCTTTGTATGATTTGCTTTGTAAATCATTACTGAGAATCGTTTATCCTCCTGCCGCGCTTGAAAAGACCACGGTTGTTACGCGTGTCGGCGGCATTGACTTTGTTTCAAAGGGAAGTGTTGTTACTGCTCCGGGGTGGTATCTGGTTGATGCTATGCCCGAAAAGAAAAGCGTACTCCCTGCTTTGAACAACGGCGAAACTGTAAACGCTGTCATCACGATTGAGCAGGGCGAAACAACGCCGCCAAAGCGTTACACGGAAGCAGAACTGATCAGCGCAATGGAGCTTGCCGGGCAAAAGCTTAAGGACGAAGAAGCGCGAACGCTGATGAAGCTGCAAAAGAAAGGCTTGGGAACAGACGCGACAAGAGTGCCGACCGTTAAGGCTCTGTTCGCCCGTGGCTATATCAGTAAAAAGGGAAAGACGGTATTTCCTACCGAAAAAGGCATGTTCCTGATTCAGACGCTGCCTGTAGATGAAATGAAATCTGCTGCCATGACCGGCGAAATGGAAAAGGAGCTGAACGATATTGCCGAGGGAAGCGGCGATTACGCGCAGTTTATTAGCAAGGCGAAAGGTATTACGCAAAAGTGGTATAGAACCGTCTGTAACGCGTCCTCAGACACTTTTTCGGATAAGTCAAGAATCTGCCCTTCCTGCGGAAAAAAGCTTATAAATGGCAAGTATAGCGTCTTTTGCTCCGGCAACAGGGACGGCTGCACATTCAGTATTCCCTATCAGATTTGTCAGAAAAAGCTGACTGACAACCAAATCCAAATGCTGATCAGCTCGCAGCGCACCAATGTTATCAGGGGTTTTATTTCAAGAACAGGAAAACCGTTCGACGCTTCCCTGAAAATCGACGTACAGGGAAAAATAGAATTTGTCTTTCCGATCGCAAAATAAAGAAAGGTGATAAGAATGAAATCGAAAACATTTAAGATGGTGCTGTGCGTTGTTTTGTGCATCGCTGTTCTGCTGATTACTCTACCGGCTCTTAGCGGCAACGCCGCCACATACGTGTCGGGTAACGGAATTACGCTGAGTTGTTCGCGGGTCACAACCTATGTGGGTTGTCAGTACGCTTTTGGGCAGAGCGGCGCTTCGAGTCCGCAGTGGTCAAGCTCCGATACGAGCATCGCAACCATCAGTCAAAACGGTGTTCTCACCGCTATAAAAGCCGGAACCCTGACAGTGACTGTTTCTGAGGGCGACAAATATGCAACCTGTCCCGTCACCGTGTTAAGCGGCAAGTCAACGGGCATTTCAAAGTCGTCTGTGATACTACAAAATGGAAAAAGCATTGCGCTTACGGCAATGACATCGGGCGTGAACTGGTTTTCTTCTAACAAGAGAGTTGCCACAGTTTCTGACGGCGTGATCACCGGCGTGGGGTTCGGCTATGCTACTATCAGCGCATACAACGCCGACGGTGCTTCCACTTGCTTAGTGTATGTGACAGAGCCGCAGGAAACGGACGCGATCCGTCTGAGTGCTAACAGAGCTTACACTTATGTTGGCTGCCGTTACGCCATCGGTGTGTCGGGCGTCATCAATCCCAATTGGAGCAGTTCCGACACCTCGGTGCTCACTGTTGATCAAAACGGTGTTGTCACCGCCAAAAAAGCAGGCTGCGCCACGGTTTATGCTTCCAAAAACGGTGGGACAGCGTCATGTAGATTCACTATCAGCAACGGTAACACGACGGGTATTTCCGCTACTGACATGCAGCTGATCACCGGTACTACCGGACGTTTGACCGCATCGACTGCCGGTGTAAAGTGGTACTCGTCCAATCCTGCCGTCGCAACCGTCAGCAACGGTATAGTCACGGCGAAAAGCGCGGGCTACACCACCATCAGCGCCTATATCTCAGGCGGCGCTTCAACGTGTCTGATACACGTCACATCGGCGGCGCAGACTTCTGACATCAAGCTCTGCACCTATCAGGCAACCACCTACGCAGGCTGTCAGTACGCGTTTTGGGCGACCGGTGTTTCAAACATCGCGTGGGTCACCACCGACCCTTCCGTTGCTACCGTGGACGCAAGCGGCGTTCTGACTACTCGCACCGCAGGCAATACCACGCTGGTTGCTAGCTCCGACGGCAAGATATCCACTTGCAAGGTCATCGTCAAATCCGGCGCAGCGACGGGCATTTCCAAAAGGGATATGACCGTTGAAAAGGGAAAGACTGCTGCGCTAACCGCCACTGCTTCTAACGTGAATTGGTTTTCCTCCAACAAGAATGTTGCCACTGTCTCCGGCGGTGTAGTCACCGCAAAGGGCGTTGGTTTGACAACCATCAGTGCCTACAACAGCAACGGTGCTTCGACCTGTCTGGTCAAAGTGACGGAGCCTTCCGCAACACCTACCACTCCCACTACGCCAACGACCCCGTCCGTTC
>JBGUPW010000008.1:0-8787 GCA_045130495.1 Ruminococcus sp.
GGTTATCTCTGGTCGATGATTTTTGACGGCTTGCTGGATTTGTGGACAACGCAAAACCTTGTTGACAACGCCACCTACGGCTTCTGGGGCCTTATTATCCTGTTGCTCTGGCAGCAGGCAGGTTATATGATGATAATTTATATCGCCGGACTTCAGGCGGTTCCCGACGATATGCTTGAAGCGGCAAAAATCGACGGCGCTACCAAGACGCAGACGCTCTTCAAGGTCATCATTCCCAATATTATGCCATCTATCACTATTTGCACGTTCCTTACTCTTACCAACAGCTTTAAGCTGTATGACCAAAACCTTTCGCTTACAGGCGGCAAGCCTGCACGTCTTACCGAAATGCTCGCGCTGAACATTTCTAACGGTTACTCGAATATGGCGACGCGCGGTATGGCGCAGGCTAAGGCGGTCGTGTTCTTTATCTTAGTTGCGACCTTGGGTATTCTCCAGCTTGTTTCGACCAGAAAGAAGGAGGTGCAGCAGTAATGGGTAAACAGAAATCTTTGAAACAGGAAAAAACACGCAAAACCGTGATGTCTATTATTCTTGCGATTATATGTGTTATCTACGTTTTGCCGATAGTTACCATTATTATCAACACTTTCAAGGATGCCGGAGCGGTCAAGTCCAATCTGTTCGCTCTTCCGAACAGCGAATCCTTTGTCGGCTTTGAAAACTACGTTACAGGTCTGACGGCAGGTTCATTCCCGTTCTGGAAAGCGGTCATGTTTAACGTTATCATTACAGTGCTGTCAGCCTTTTTGATTTTGCTGTTCTGCTCAATGGCGGCGTGGTATGTAGCGCGCGTCAACAGCATTTTCTGCAAAATATTCTACTATTTGTGTGTTTTCTCGATGGTCGTGCCGTTCCAGATGGTGCAGTTTACACTGTCCAAGACTGCCGATACGCTCAAGCTGAACACCCCGTGGACGATTCCGGTTGTATATTTGGGATTCGGCGCAGGACTGGCTATCTTTATGTTCGTCGGCTTTGCAAAATCTATTCCGATCGAGATAGAAGAAGCGGCGTATATTGATGGCTGCGGTCCGCTGAAAACCTACTTTTTCGTTGTGTTCCCGATGTTAAAGCCCACCCTGATTTCGGTTGGTATTCTGGAAATCATGTGGGTATGGAACGACTACCTTCTGCCGTCGCTCGTGCTCGATCTTGCCAAGTACCGCAATATTCCGATGCACATTCAGCTTACGACGACAGGCAGCTACGGTCAAATGAACCTCGGCGCGATGATGGCTATGATTTTCCTGTCTATAGTACCTGTTATTGTATTCTATCTGGTTTGCCAGAAATACATCATCAAGGGCGTCGCCGCAGGTGCTGTTAAAGGTTAAATCGTTGCCACGGTCGGCTGAGCCGGCAGCTTGAAGCTGCACCCGATCCGCGCTTATTAACGTCATAAAAAACCTTCCTTCAATTCCCGCGTTAAAACGCGCCGTTGAAGGAAGGTATTATTTATATTGAAGTTTTCAAAAGGCGCCCTGCCCTCCCGTGGCAACGGGCTATCTGAGGAAGCCGCTTATTATCTGTTCCTCCGCCTCGGCTTCGGTCAGTCCGAGACTCATAAGCTTGATGAGCTGATCGCCCGCTATTTTGCCAATCGCCGCCTCGTGGAAAAGCATTGCGTCAACGTCGTTTGCTTCAAGCGAGGGGATAGCTAAGATTTTTCCGTTGTCCATTATAATCGAGTCGCATTCGGTGTGACCGCTGCATGGCGCGTTGCCGGTGATCCTTGCGTTAAAGGTCTGGTTTGAGGAGTCGCGCGCGACCGAACGCGAAACGACGTCGGCGGTGGAGCCGCTTCCGTTCAGCGTGACCATGTATTCGCTTTTGGCTGACTGAACGCCGTGGGTCATAAGGCGCTCCTTGACCGCAAGCTTCGCGCCCTCCTTCAGCTCGGCGATAGTCGAACGCTCGGTGGAGTCAACTCCCTTTATCTGCTCCATTTCCATTTCCATGAAGCTGTTTTCTTCCATGTAAACCTCGGTCACGGGGTTGAGAATGCGCTTTCCGCTTCCGTCGCCGCTGCCGTAGTGCTTTTCAACGTACTTGATGTGGGAGTTTTTGCCGACGTAAAAGCGGTGAACGCCGTCGTGCTGTGCGTCGTGCTCTCCGCAGTTGTCAATGCCGCAGCCCGCTACGATAACGACGTCGCAGTTGTCCCCGATGAAAAAGTCGTTGTAAACCGTTTCCTTGATTCCCGACGCGCTCACAACAACGGGAATGTGTACGCTCTCGTTCTTTGTGCCGGGCTTAATAAAGATATCTATGCCGGGTAAGCCCTCTTTTGTCATTATGTCGATGTTGTCGGTGGTGTGCCTGCCCGCAAGCTGCGAGTTCACGCGGAAATTGTAAGCTCCGGAGGGGATTTCGTGAAGATCCGCAACCTCGGCGAGAATTTTTTGTCCTATGCTGTCAATGTTTAAATCTATCACGTCGGTACCTCCTTATTTCAGCTTCTCGCAGGCGTCAACTGCGGCGGTCGTTCCGATAAGAGAGGGGAGAACCTCGTCTGCCGCGCCTGTCTGTTTTATCGTGCCGTTTGCCAAGAGAATGATTTCGTCGGCGATGTTGAGTATGCGCTCCTGGTGTGAAATTATAATAATGGAGCTGTCCTTGATTTCGCGGCGCATATTCTCAAATATCCTGATAAGATTCTGAAAGCTCCACAGGTCGATTCCCGCCTCGGGCTCGTCAAAGACGCTGAGCTTTGTCCGGCGCGCGAGTAGGGTCGCGATCTCAATTCGTTTCAGCTCGCCGCCCGAAAGCGAAGAGTTGACCTCGCGGTCGATATAGTCTCTTGCGCACAGACCGACCTCCGAGAGATAGTCGCAGGCTTCGCTTATCCCGAGCTGCTTGCCGGACGCCAAACGAAGCAAATCTATAACTCTAATTCCCTTAAAGCGGACGGGCTGCTGAAAGGCAAAGCTGATCCCGAGCTTCGCGCGCTCGGTTATGCCGAGGCTTGTTATGTCCTGACCGTTAAAAAGTATCTGCCCGCTCGTGGGCTTTTCGATTCCCATAATGATCCGCGCCAGCGTCGATTTTCCGCTGCCGTTCGGACCGGTGATTACAACAAATTTGCTGTTGTCAACAGACAGATTCAGGTTGTGCAGGATCTCCTTTTGAGAGCCTCCGTCGTCAACCGAAAAAGAAAGGTTTTTTAATTCCAGCATTTTTTATTCTCCTAATAAATTCGCGATATTCAGTAATTACTTATTATACTACATGGATTTCTAAAAATCAAATAAAAAAGCAAAAATTTCTTTTGATCTGATTTCGTCAAGGTTGCGCAATAAAAAAATATGCGTTATAATATTATTTACTGTAAACGTTAAATAATTACAATGAAATGGGGCGGCTATATGTTCAGACCAATGCGGCGTTTTAAGCAGCAGCTCAGCGCGGAAAGATGTGCCGAAATACTCAAAACCGAAAAGCGCGGCGTGCTTTCGGTGATCGGCGACGGGGGATACCCGTATGCCGTTCCGATGAATTTTGTTTATGATAACGGAAATCTGTATTTTCACAGCGCGGTCACCGGTCATAAGCTTGACGCGGTGAAGAGTGACCCGAAAGCGTCGTTTTGCGTGATGACGGGCGGAGAGCTGTCCGGTGACGGATGGTCGTATTTTGTCGAGAGCGTTATCGCGTTCGGCAGGGTGACGGTCATTGAAGACGAAGCTGTAAGAACGGAAAAGCTCCGCAGGCTCGGAAACAAGTATTTCCCCGACGAGCAAAAGACCGAGGAAGAACTTGCTAAAAACGCGGGACGCGCCCTTGTTTTAGAGCTTGCCGTTGAGCATTTGAGCGGAAAGCGCGTTCACGAGGATTAGGAGGCGGGAAAAGTGAATAATTCCAAAACAGAATTATCAAAATCGAACCGCAGTTATATTTTTAATCAGAGCGCCCCTGATATTGCCGATATAAAATACGGTTTTTCCCGTCGGAAAGTCAAAAACGTCGGCTGCGGAATGGTTGCTGTATACAATGTTATGCTCCGCCTGAACAAGCCGCAGTCGTTTGCGGAAATTGTCGGCGAGGCGCGGAAGCTCCATATGCCGTGGCTATTCGGTTTTTTCGGCACAAAGCCGCGTTCTTTAGGACGGTACTTTGACCGAATGGGAATTCCCTGCAAGCGCACGGACAGCGCGGAGGAGTTTTGCGGCGGGCTTGAAAAATGCAGCGCGGCGATAATCTGCACATGGAACGACAGGCGAAGGGACGGAATACATTTTTACGCGATAATAAACGACGGCGGCAGGCTGACCTCGCTGAATCGCTTCTGCAACGAAACAAAACCGTCTGCTTTCTCTCCCGAAAGCGTAAGAGCCGACAGGTTTATAACGGGATATCTGTTCAATTGACAATGGACAATTAATTGGATAATCTTGCTTTGTGTTCTGAATTATATGTTGTTAACCTCGGGCGTTTATTAAAACTGCATGACGTTAATTTTATGGTCGTAGGGGAACTGAATCAAATGTTACGTTTCCTATCAACAATCGGACAGGAAACAACTGTCGGCTGAGCCGACAGTCAATCCGCGAGTGAAAAGGATAAGAAAGGCTACCGTCATTCCCGCGTTATAACGCGCCGTTGATGACGGTAGCCTTTAAATCAAAGTTTTAAATAGGCGCCCTGAAAGAAGCGTCACGCTTCCCAGTTGTGCCAGACGTTTTGGATGTCGTCGTTGTCCTCGAACATATCGAGCATTTTCTGCATTTTGATAGCTGTTTCCTCGTCCTCAAGCTTAGTGTAGGTCTGGGGAACCATTTCGAGCTCAGCGGAGGCGAAAACGTAGCCTAACTTTTCGAGCTCATCTCTGACCGCACTGAAATCCTCGGGCTCGGTGTAGATGGTGAAGATATCGTCGTCGGCTTCAAAGTCGGATGCGCCGCATTCAAGAGCGTCGCTCATTACGGTGTCCTCGTCCTTTTCCAGATCCTCGCGCTCGATAACGATAACGCCCTTTTGCGAGAACATGAAGCTTACGCAGCCCTGAGTTCCCATGTTGCCGCCGAATTTATCAAAATAATGTCTGACCTCGCCCGCGGTGCGGTTGCGGTTGTCGGTGAGAGCCTCAACGATTACGGCTACGCCGCTGGGACCGTAGCCCTCATAGGTCACGGACTCGTAGTTTGTGGAGTCGTTGTCGTTAGCTGCTTTTTTGATTATGCGTTCAATATTGTCGTTGGGCACGTTAGCAGCCTTTGCCTTTGCTATGGTGTCTTTGAGCTTGGAGTTAACAGAGGGGTCGGCGCTTCCGCCTGTTTTGATAGCTACGATCAGCTCTCTGCCGATTTTGGTGAATACCTTGGCGCGCGCCGCGTCGTTCTTACCCTTTTTCTGCTTGATGGTGCTCCATTTGTTATGTCCTGACATAAAATCATTCCTTTATTATTTTTTACCCTGAATAGTATACCACAATGCGGCTGTCTGTGTAAACAAACCGAAGGTTACAATATTGTAATAATTCAAAACGAGCCGCCAAACGGCGGCTCGTAAATGGTTTCTCATGGGAAGAGCTTATTTTTGACTCCGCGGTTGATAAGCTTTAAATCACAAAAGCGTATTCAAAGGCGGGATCGGGTACAGCGTCGCGCTGTTATTTATCTCTTGTAAAGTCGTTGAGAGGCTGTTCGTAGGTTTGTCCCATGTATTCAATGATTTGAGTGAGCGAAAGCTTGTCATCCGTAACGGAGTATTTTAAAGACTGGCTCTGTTCGTTGGGTGCCATTACCGTTATTGTCAAAATACCGTCATTGCAGTCGTATAAGCCGTGCTGGTTATAAATCGCTCCGCTCTGATCGGTCTTTAGATCGTAGGTGCCGTCCTCGTTAAATACGAAGGTCTGTGAAGCGACCTCGTTTTTGAAGCTCCAGCTTCCGAGCAGCTTGTCGTCCTTGTGGAACTCTCCGCTGCGTTCAAGCTTGACGGAGGTGTATTCCTTTGAATCGAGCTCAAGCGTAATCAGGTCTGATGAAAGGCTTGTGAGCTTTAGAGTGCTGCCCGAAAACGGGTTGCCGCTTCTATCAAACAGGAATTTGCCGTCAACTATGCCCGAGTTTTCAATGTTGAGCATCGGCTGACCGACTTTGGATTCGCCGCCTTCAATGCCCTCGATGTCCTGCTTTTCAACATTCTGAATTGTGTAGGTTCCCAGATACTCAAAAGAGCCCATCATAACCTTTAACTTTCCGTCGGGTTCAAAAACGAAATAGTAGTCGGGGATCTGAGCCTCGTCAACGGTTGACTCCAACTGGCTCGCGTCGGTTTTGTAATGCCATGTGGTTGTTTTTTTGCCGCCGAGCAAATTTGTATCTACAACGCCGTTGGCGAAAAACAGACGGCAGGCGATTGCCGCTCCGAGCACGATCAGCACAATAACAGCGCTTATGATGATCGTAAATTGCAGAGTTCTCTTTTTCTTGGGCGGCTGAGCGTTATCTGTCTCGGGAGCATATTCCGCGTTGAACTCGCTTTCCTCGGCTGCTCCGGCTTCCGATTCAAACTCCGAGAAAGAATCGTCTTCGGAAAAAGAGTCGGCGTATGAAGAAGAGGTTTTTTCGAGCGGTTCCTCCGTATCCGCATAGGTTGTATTATTGTCGGCTGTGCCTTCGGTTTCTTCGGTCAGAAAATCTTTATTGTCTTCCAACTGCGATACCTCCTTTTTCAGTTTCAAATATTACCATAACATATTTTTCTTTAGAAATCAACAGTTTTTTGAGGAAACAAAAATACTTGAAAAAAGTTATTACAATATTGTAATAACTCCATTGCCAAATCAGATGTTTGGTGATACAATAAAAAAATAAAAAATACTAATGAAAGGAAGTTGTGCGATGGTTAAGTCTATGACCGGTTTCGGACGCTGTGAAACCGAAATCGGCGGCAGAGCAATTACAGTTGAAATAAAAAGCGTTAACCACCGGTATTTTGAGTTTTCGTGCAGGATCACCCGCGGCTACAGCTTTTTGGAGGATAAGCTGAAGGCGTTTGTCAATTCCAAGGTGGCGCGCGGCAAAATTGATATGTTCGTGTCTGTCGGCGCCGCAGACGACACTCCGAGCGAGGTCACGGTCAATCACAGCCTTGTTTCGGGATATCTGAGGGCGATGAAAGAAATCAGCGACACCTACGGCGTTGAAAACGACGCGACGGTCGTTTCGCTCTCCCGTTTTCCCGACGTTTTCACCGTGAATAAGGCGAAGGTCAACGAAGAACAGCTTACTGCCGACGTTTTGTCGGTGGCATCGGTCGCGCTTGATTCGTTTATCGCTATGCGCGAGGCTGAAGGAGTAAAAATGAAAGCGGATATTTTGAGCAGGGCGGAAACGATTTTGTCGATCGTTTCCGAAATTGAGGAGCGTTCGCCCCAAACGGTCGAGGAGTACGAGAACCGGCTGCTTGACAGGATTCGCCAGACTCTTGAAAATCTCAGCGTGGAAATCGACGAGCAGAGAATATTGACCGAGGTTGCGGTGTTCGCAGATAAGGTGGCGGTAGCCGAGGAAACCGTCCGCCTGCGCAGTCACTTTGACCAGCTCAGCGCGTTTTTGAGTTACGATCAGCCCGTCGGCAGAAAGCTTGATTTCATTATCCAGGAGATGAACCGCGAGGCTAATACGATCGGCTCGAAGGTTCAGGACGCGACGCTCGCTCACAAGGTCGTTGACATCAAAAGCGAGATCGAAAAAATCCGCGAGCAGGTTCAGAATATTGAGTAGTGAGCGAGGCGGGATATGAAACTGATAAATATCGGATTTGGAAACCTTGTAAACGGCGATAAGCTTGTTGCGGTCGTCGCGCCCGACGCGGCTCCCGTAAAGCGAATCGTCCATGAGGCAAAGGCGAACGGCTTGCTGATTGACGCGACCTGCGGCAGAAAATGCAAGTCCGTGCTGATAAACGAAAGCAATCATGTTGTGCTTTCGGCGGTAACATGGCAAACTATCCAGAACCGCGCTGAAGGAAAGGGTGAAAAGGATGAGTAAACAGAGGGGAAAAATGGTGCTCTACACCGGCTGCTCCGGAGTGGGAAAAGGCACAATAATGAAAGAGCTGCTGAGTCGCAATGACTCGATACGTGTGTCGGTTTCAAACACCACACGCAAACCGCGCGATGGAGAAATCGACGGAGTTCACTACAATTTTTTGACGCGCGAGGAATTTTTGGCCGCCGCAGACGACGACGGATATATCGAGTCAGCCGTATACTGCCAGAATTATTACGGCACTCCGCGAAAACAGGTGGAGGAGCTGTTGGAGCAGGGCTTCGATGTGTTTCTTGAAATCGAGGTTCAGGGCGGTATTCAGGTCATGGAAAAATACCCCGGCGTGCTCAGCATTTTTATAATGCCGCCGTCCTTGGAGGAGCTTGAGCGCCGCCTGCGCAGCAGAGGAACGGAGGACGAGGAGACTGTCGCGCTTCGCATGAAGCAGGCTGTCGAGGAGCTTAAAGTTGCTCCGCGCTACGATTACCGGGTTGTAAACGACGTTGTTGACCGCGCCGCCGCTGAGGTTCTCGACATTTTGGAAAGCTACAAGAACAGCTTATAAAACAAAGGTCAAACCGTTTTGGCTAAACAGGTTTTAGCTAAACATTTTTAGCTAAATATATGTTTTTAAGTTTTAGTTAAATATATATAAAATGAGGAGATATTGATTATGCATAAAGTAGACGTAGATGAACTGTTTAAGGGCAAGCAAAGCAAATACGCGCTGGTTGTCGGCGTGTCAAAAAGAGCAAGAGAGATTACC
>JBGUPW010000009.1:0-4872 GCA_045130495.1 Ruminococcus sp.
ATTTTTGACTTACGAATGTATTTGAGATAATTGAGGTAGTCGGACACAGAATATTTTTTCGTAAGATCTTTTTCGTGAAGCAGGGAATAAATTCTGTAAACTAACATGAGGGAAAGTTGATTGAGAAAAGCCCATGCTTCAACCGAGTATTGTGATTGCAAATATATCTTGTCCTGATCCAGAAGATTTTTGAGGAAATCAAAGCTTTGCTCAACCTCGCCTCTTGTTTTGTAAAGAGAGTATATTTTTTCAGGCGATTCATCAAGGTTGGTACAAAAGGCAATCGTTCCGAAGTCGTATTGCTTTTTTAATAATCCTTCATCGGAAAAGCCTTCCAGCTGCTTTTGAATACGAAGCGCATAGTCTTTTTCTTCTTCGTTGCGCAGGTCGCTGTCCAAATAGACAATGACTGTTCTGTTATCGACTTTGTAGCTGTAATACCATATCACTCTTTCTTTAAAGATGAAGTGACCGTCAAAGTCAGCTCTATTGCCCGATTTCAGTTTAGTTCTGTCGATCATTCCGTTATTTCTTCTGAGAGGAACTATATATTTTAAATCATGTTCATCCAGAAGCTCAAAATTACTCTGTGAGCCAAAGCCTTTGTCAGCTATGATCGTCATGTTTTGTATACCCGATTCCTGCACAGACTGCTTAAAAGCCACAACATCCCTTATGTTTCCGGGGATAACTCTGTAATATCCCGGCATATGCTGGCTTGCAGAAAAAGCCAGCATCAGATTGATTTGAGGATCAAACCGTCTGTGACTGTTGTATCCCTCGCGGTTAATGTTCATGCACATTGAGTTGCTGACAATGCTCGTTCCGTCAAATAGGACATACTCGTCCGAAGCAATAAACTCTTTCAAGAAATCAACGATTGCGGCTCTGTTCTTTCCAAACTCCTTTAAGAAAGTCGACAGGCTTGCACTTGAGAGGGACAGTTCTCCGTACAATTCTGAAAGATAACTATTACGATATGCTTCCTCAATTCTTTTGAACGGACATTTTTCGATAAGACGCAATACAGCCATAGATAATAACCTGTCAGCTTCTTTGGGGAAATGCTTCTTCAAAGCGTCATAAATATCCGAACCAAGCTCAACGGCGCTGCTGCTCGCTCCAAATTCCTTTACTGTTACAGAATCGATCTGATCTTTCTTTTTCTTCGGAGGAATCAATCCATCCTCTGTGATTCTTCCCAAATACTCTCCTGTTATTTTTTTCGCCCTTTTCTTAACAGGGTCATACCTCGAAGAGCATGCGTACAAATAATACTTGCCCCGTATACAAGATATATTCGTTCCTTTCTGACGATACTTCTCAACCCATTCCGGATATGCCATAGTAATCCCACCGTTCAAATAATTCTTTAACTTTCAACAATATTACGTACCACGTAATATTGTTATACCATAAATAATCGCAGAAAGCAAGCTTTTTTCTGACTTTCTGCGATTATATTACTTGATTTGTTGAGAGTTTGGGTTTAATCTTTAATCTTTACAAACCTGTTATGCACCAACCTTGTTATCGCGGCGATAATATAGACGACGGTTAAGATAACGGCAACCGTCACATACCAGTAGCCTCCTCTGTTGAAGGTGTAAAAGTCCATCCAGCCGCCGTTTTCCTCGCCGATGAAAACCACCTGCGTCAGATAAACCGCACCGTACAGAGCCGGAGGTATCAGCGTGAGAAATGTTTCGGGGATGCTGACTTCAGAATCGGTTTCGAGGAAAAGAAATGTGATGAGCGCCGCCAAGGGTCCTGCCAAATGCATATAAAATGACACTCCGAGAAGAAGGAACTCCGCGCCATACAGAGGCAACAGGAGAATCAGCACCGTCAGCATTGTAAGCATAACCGACGTCATTCCCACGTATTTCAGCACGATCGCCGCGTGGGGAAGCTTCTCTCTTTTTCCGCGAAGGATTTGTATCTCAAACGGAATAAGCACAAGCGAGGATATCGCCGCGAGAATATTTGAATCCGTGGTAAAGAATTTGTAGGAATCAACCCCCGACTCAACAAGCGGGTTTTTGCTTCCGAAATAATATGAAATCGTGATAGCCGCCGTTGCCGCAACCATTATGATATTTATTATCAGCGCGGCAAGAATTTTTTTGTTCTTCATAATAACCGTTTCCTTATATACAATATATTCATATATACATTATCTTCATATATACAATATCTTCACCGTCAAAGGCTCATGCCTATCCGTATAGCGCGGAACATTCTCACAGCCGCGTCGCAATACAGCCGCCGCGCGTTTTTCACGGCTTCATCGAGCGTCATCGGGAAGCTCACCGAGGTGATAAGCGACTCGACGCCGTATTTGTAGATTTCCTCGGAGCCGTTTCCAAGAGAGCCGCAGAGACCGATCGCCGGGATCCCCTTCGACTTCGCGCGGAGACCGACGCCGCGCATGACCTTGCCCATGCTGCTTTGATAATCGGCTCTGCCCTCGCCCGTCACCACCAGATCAACGCCGCTCAGCCGCTCGTCAAAGCCGATCAAATCGAGCACGGTTTCAATCCCCGACTTCATTTCGCCGCCGCAGAACACGCTCAGCGCCGCGCCCAAGCCGCCTGCCGCTCCGGCGCCGCCTATTTTGTCGCAGTCAAACCCAAGCTCGCGCTTTATAACGTCGCGGTAATTTTCCATTCCGCTTTCGAGAAAATCGCGGATCTCATCCGTCGCACCCTTCTGCATCGAGAAATTGAGCGTCGCGCCCCTCTCTCCGCAGAGGGGATTTTTTACGTCGCACATCACGGTCATGCGGCAGTCGTCGAGTCTTTTATCCATTTTGCTCAAATCAATATGAGCAACCTTCGGCAGATCCCTGCCCAAGCCTTCAAGCTCTTTTCCGCAGGGATCCAAAAAACGGATGCCGAGCGCACGCATACAGCCCATGCCGCCGTCGTTTGTCGCGGAGCCGCCTATAGCCACTGAAATATCCCTGCAGCCGCGGTCAAACGCGTTTAAAATCAACTCGCCCGTTCCGTAGGTCGAGGTGTTCATCGGGTTGCGCAGACCCTCGGGGACAAGCGGCAGTCCGGACGCGGCGGACATCTCAATTACGGCTCTGTCGCCGTCAAATACGCCGTACTCCGCGCTTATCGGGTTCATCAGCGGATCACAGACGATCACGCTCAGCTTTTTTCCGCCCTGAGCGGCAATAACAGCGTCAACCGTTCCCTCTCCCCCGTCGGCAACCGGAACGCCGTCGCATTCACATCCGGGGAAAACCTCGCGCGCGGCTTTTGATAGCAGCTCAATCGTTTCGGCACTCGTCAGGCTGCCCTTGAATGAATCGGAAGCAAACAAAATCTTCATAACCGCTCCTCAATACTCCACCTTTAATTTATCGACCTTGTATTTCCTTTTGAATTCCTCTTCGTCCTCTTTTGAGCGGATAAGCATGACCTCTACAAATCGCCCGCTCTTTATCTCCTTGAAGCCCGCGACCTTTTCTCCCGTGCAGATCGAGCTGCGGATCACCGCCGTCTGCGTTTCGGAATCGAATCCGTTCGTTTCAAACATTCCGCCGTCTGACTTTTTTCCGAAATTAAATATTTTATGCTTTTTCATAACAGCTTCACCTGATAATATTTTATAAATTCATTTATTTTATATCTATAAATATTATATCAAACAGCAACAGATTTGTCTATAATTTGTATACCTTCAATGCTAAAATATAGGCAAAGAAGCGGAATGAAACAGCAGCAGGCAAAAACACTTCCGTTTTAAGCGACAAAAATATTCAGGGTAATTTTCAGAGGTTCCTTTAATATATAAACGGCAAACCGGGAGCAGAGCGATCCGTTCCCGGTTTGCCGATGTTTTTAAAGCAAAAATGTCCCCTGTTTGCGAACAAAGGACAACAAGCAGCACGGACATCCATACTGCATTTTTCATTTATCATTGTAATGACCCTTGCATTGAACAACAACAATCGAGTCCGGGGCAATTCTATAAACCAAACGGTTCTTTTCGTCAATTCTTCTGCTCCACAAGCCGCTGAATTCACCCTTTAACGGTTCGGGCTTTCCGATCCCTTCATACCCGTTCCTTTGGATATCGCGAAGCAGTTGATTAATTTTTCGTAAGGTCTTTTTATCCTGTGCTTGCCAGAATAAATACTCCTCCCACGCGTCTTCCGAAAACGAAAAGTTACTCATTTTCCATTGCCTCTAATTCTTCAAGCGTTTTTTCAACCGTTTTTCCGGTTTGTGTTTGTTTTACGCTTTCGCTTAACCGCGCAAGGTTCCGCTCCGAATAAAACGGGTCGGCTGAAATTTCAAACGGAATACGTCTTTCACGGCTGACCGTTGTCGCAAAAACGGTAAACGCGGTTGTCATGCTCATTCCCATTTCCCTGCACACCTGCTCCATGCTCTTTTTTAATTCGGAATCCATTCTGAAATTAACAGTTGTCTGTGACATTTAGCTCACCCTTTCATTACAATTATATATATTTGTAAAGCATTTGTCAATAATATAATTTGATTTTTCTTGACAAATCATTCTTAGTTTTTAAAAACGCGTAAAAAATCAGCTCAAAACTCCTGAGAGCTTTGAGCTGAACTTTTTAATTTATTACCAGCGTGAGTTAAGCTTGGATCTTGTGGAAGATTCCTTTGCTCTTGCCTGCTTTCTGCTGACAATCAGAATGACTACAGCCGCAATGCCGAGAATGGCAGCTGCGACAAGCAGCCAGAGCCACAGGTTGGCAACGCCCTTTACGTCGGATGTCTGCGCATCGGCGTTATTGGCAGCGGATTTCTCCAGAGCCTTGGCAGTTACCTGATTTGCCTTAGCCGCTGTTTTGGAAGCGGTGTCGGCATATTTGCTGTTGGCGTT
>JBGUPW010000010.1:0-10319 GCA_045130495.1 Ruminococcus sp.
TCTTTATGATTGAACCGCCGTGTACCGAACGGTACGCACGGTGGTGTGAGAGGTCGGCTGCTCAATTAATGGGCAGCCTCCTACTCGATCGGAAAACTATGAAAAAACATACCGGACAAATCAATGCCCGAACGGGATTATTTTTCTACAAGATCCTCGTAAACGAATTTAGCCAGCATATTTCGCTGTGCGTCCATATCTGAGATCATAATGCACGAGCCCGCGATATCCCATGTTTCGTCCTCCGGGCTGTTGTAGTACCACAAACCCTGGTTAGGAATGTAGTTGGGAATCACATCGTATTTTATATAGGTCAGTGCGTTTGAAACAAGACCCATGATCTCATCTTTTTTGAGGTTGGTAGTTATTTTGGGACCGACCTCATTTACGATCTCGATTATCTCGCTGAGACTCGCGTCCTTAAAGTCACTTATCATTTTGGTGAGAAGCTTTCTCTGACGGTCGGTTCTGTCCCAGTCGTTTCCGCTGATACCGATTTCGTTGCCGTCCTCGCCGATCGTCAGACCGCGGTTTCTGGCGTACCAGAGGGCTTCCTGACCGTTGAGCTTGACAAGACCCGGCTTTGCGGTGATAGTGTGCTGATTGTCGCCCGACTGTCCGTTTTTGTACATCTGATAGTTGATGTAGTCGATCTCGTCCTGAGTAACTTCCATTTCAACGCCGCCGAGCGTGTCGATTATGCTTTTGAAGTTATCAAAGTCAACGACTGCATAACGGTCGATCTTGACGCCGAAGTTCGCCTGGATCGTCTTGATCGAAAGCGTCGCTCCGCCGAAGGTGTATGAGGCGTTGATCTTGTCATAGCCGTGACCCGGAATATAAACGTAGCAGTCACGCTGGAAAGAAGTGAGCTTTAGCTTTTTGTGGGCGTTATCAATAGACAGCATGAGCATGGTGTCTGTTCTGCCGTGCTCCATATCCCCTTTGTTGTCCTCGCCGAACAGCATGATGTTGAGAACCTTTGAGTTTTGCAGAAGCTCGCTGTTTTTCAAGGTGACTGTCGAGCCGCTCAGATTGGCGCGTCCCGAGCTGTCCTCTTTCATGTATTCGTAATTGCCTTCAAACTTGCGGTGCGTTTCGATGTACAGGTTGATGCCTACTAACGCGGTACCGGTGAGCAGAAGGATAATTGACAGAACAAGAGCAACAACGCGTTTTGCCCTGCCTTTTTTCTTATACAGCTTTACAACCTGATCGTTTGAACTGATGTCAACCAGGTTCTTTTCTTTTTCTGTATCTTTTTCTCTTTTTGCCATGTAATACCTCCCGATAGAACGCCTCAGGCGATCCTTTGCGCCGCTGCGAAAGCATCGCCTTCGCCGTCCGACGGTTATTATTCGTTTCAAAAATATATTTTAAAAGGGATAATTAACTGCTATTCTCTATATTATAACACATAATTCCAATAGATAATTCTTATATGGAATTATAGAACTTTGATGTAACAAATTTTGACATTATTTTCGCTTGTTATATGTGTATTTTTCTGTTCTATACTATTTTCAATTCAATCGTATTAAAGCAGATGTCTGCGGAATTTTCCGCAACGGATGTTAATTGATTTTTTGCGATTGATTTTTTGAGTGTAGTTGAAGATAGTTGAAGATAGATTAATCCTGTATTTCGTCGAGAGCGAGATAGAACGACGGCAAAAACTCTTCAAAAAACACTTCCGCTTCGGGAAGGCGCATATCTCTGATCGACTGCTCGATGGTCTCCTTTGCCTTGCGGAACTCGTCGTTGCCCATCCTCATTTCCTCGATACATTTTATCAGCGCCGAAAAACGATCCGCCGCCTTTACATAAACCTCAATCTCGCTGTCCTTTTCACCGGAGAACCGGAGAAGCTCGGCGTATTCCCCGCGAAAGTCTTCGGGGAGCATTTGCAGCAGGCGCTCGGCAGCGCTGTTCTCGACCTGCCTGTAAACATCGCGTATCTCGGGGTTGGCGTATTTTACGGGGGTGGGCATATCGCCCGTGATTATCTCGGTGGAGTCGTGAAACAGCGCGAGAAGCGCCGCCCGTTCGGCGTCGAGGCTCCCTCCGAAGCGCTTGTTGTGTATCAATACAAGACAGTGGGCGAGAATAGCGGTTTGGTGGCTGTGCTCACTTATATTTTCATATTTTGTATTATTCATCAGTCCCCAGCGGTTTATGTATTTCATGCGTGAAAGCATGGCGTAAAAATGTGATCGTTTCATATATTTCTCCCTCAAAAAAATTGCAAAATGACGATAGATGTGATATAATAAATTGAATATACCATGTTTAGGGTCAATAATCAATCAAAAACCCGTATTTTTCATCTATTTTTCACGCAACAAACAAATGAAACGGAGAATCCATATGCAAACCCGCCTAAAGAATCCTATGCCCGCGCGAAAGGGTCAATATTTCTTATTAACGTTCGGTTTAGCCTTTTTGTCGGCATTGGTTCTGTTTTTGCCGTATATTATCTACAACGGCGGAGTATTTTACTATTACGGAGATTTTAACGTTCAGGAAATTCCGTTTTATCAGATGATGCACGGCTTGGTCAGGGACGGCGAGCTCGGCTGGAACCACCTGACCGATTTGGGAACCGACAATCTGGCGAGCTACAGCTTTTATCTGCTCGGCAGTCCGTTCTTTTGGATGACGATACCGTTTCCGAACGAGTTCGTGCCGAATTTGATCGGTCCCTTGCTTATTCTCAAATTCGCCTGCGCCGCGGGAGCCGCCTATATTTATATTCAGCGCTATGTCCAAAATCAGGCTATGGCTGTGCTGGGCGGTATCCTTTACGCATTTTCGGGCTTTTCGATCTACAATGTGTTTTTCTTCCATTTTCACGAGCCGATGATAATGTTTCCGCTGCTTTTGGCGGCATTGGACTCGTTTATCTATGACAAAAGGCGCGGACTTTTCGCTGTGGCGGTGTTCGCGGCGTGCGTTATAAATTATTACTTCTTTGTCGGTCAGGCGCTTTTTGTGCTGATGTATTACCTGATGCTGATGCTCACAAAGACCTGCGAATTCAAAATCAAGGAATTTTTGCTGCTTGCCGCCGAGGTCGCCATCGGCTTTGCGGCTACAGCCTTTGTGCTGCTGCCGAGCGTGCTGGGGCTTATGGGAAATCCGCGGCTTGATACTCTGCCGAACGGCTGGGAGTCGCTCGCGTATCCAAAGGAGCAAAAGTATTGGCTTATTATATTGAGCTTTCTGTTTCCCGCCGATTTGCCGGCTATGCCTGTGTTCACGCCGGAGTCAAACTGCAAATGGGCTTCTGTGGCAGGCTGGCTGCCGCTGTTCGGCGTGACGGGCGTTATAGCGTATTTGCAGCTGAGAAAGCGCGACTGGCTGAAAAAGCTCATTGTGCTGCTTATGCTCTTCGCGATGATTCCCGTGCTGAACAGTATGTTCCAGCTTATGAACAGCTCGATTTACTACGCAAGATGGTTCTATATGATCGTGCTGATGTTTGTTCTCGCCTCGGTGCGCGCCGTTGAGGACAACGAAGCGGATTGGAACCGCGCGATCATCTGGTCAACGGGGCTGACAACGGGCGCGGCGCTGCTCATCGGAATCATGCCGAAGATTACCGAGAATGACGACGGCGAAAAGGATTTCTCCATCGGCGTTCAAAGCTCGTTTGAAAAGTTCTGGATCTACGTTCTGATGGCGCTGATAAGCATACTCGCCTTTGTTTTGGTTTATAAAAAGCTGTGGCGCAAACGCGGCTTCTCAATAGCTATTATCGCGGTGACGATAGGTGTGGCGCTTTTTTCCTCGCTGCTTATCATCGGTCACGGAGTAATTATCAGCGGAACGACAGATAGCATAAAAGCCCATATCATCAACGCGCGCGACAGGATAGAGATAGACGATTTGGAGGATGTGCGCAGCGACTTCTTTGAAGGCGTCGATAACACCGCCATGTTTTGGAAGGTGCCGAGCATAAACTGCTTCCAAAGCTCGGTTTCAACGTCGATAATGCAGTTTTACGATAAAATGGGCATTACGCGCGATGTTGCCTCGCGCCCGGATTACAACGCTTACGGCTTGAGATCGCTGTTTAGCTGCAAGTATTTCTTTGATGATCTATTCGACAGCGACGCCCCCGAATCGGACGAATGTTTTACCGACAAAAACGGCAACCCGAAAATGCCGGGTTGGAAATTCCTTAAGGAATGTGCCGATTTTAATATATATGAAAACGAAAACTATGTGCCGATGGGCTTTGCCTACGACTCTTATCTGACTCAAGAGGAGTTTGAACGCGTAAAGACCTCTAACCGCAGTCAGGCTA
Organism: Ruminococcus sp.; assembly: GCA_045130495.1. GTDB lineage: Bacteria > Bacillota > Clostridia > Oscillospirales > Acutalibacteraceae > Ruminococcoides. The sequence goes on from JBGUPW010000010.1 coordinate 4,310, forward strand.
TACTGAATGCGATGGTGCTGACGCGTGATCAGATGATGGACTACGGCGATATCACCGGCTACTACGACAAGGATTATTATTTGCTGTACGGCTCGAATCCGCGCAGCTTTAAGAGTGAAGCCGACTCATATTCCTTTAACTCCTTTTCGTTGAGCAATCAGGCTGAAAAGCTGCGCTCAAATTCCTGCTCCCGATTTGAATATACAAAGGAGGGCTTTGAGGCGACGTTCGACAACAAAAGCGACAAGGATACGCTGCTGTTTTTCAGCGTGCCCTACAGCGACGGCTTTTCGGCGGAGGTGAACGGAAAGGCGGTTAAGGTCGAAAAGGTGAATTACGGCTTTATGGCGGTAAAGGTTCCGCCGGGAACAAGTGAAATCGTATTTAACTATCAGACGCCCGGATTTAAGACGGGTACGGTCATAAGCCTGTGCGCTGCGGCGGCATATGTGATTTATATGGTGCTTATAACAGTGTTTCGGGTGAGAAAAAAGAGATCGGAGCGCAAAGGCGATTTGCGCTGAGGTTAACGTGACAGCGGGGAGAATGCTTATGTTATTCGGAGATAAAATTTTACCCTACATGGATGAACTGTTGAAGGATTTGAATACGTTGATTGAGATCGAATCTGTTGACGGTGAGAAAAGCGGAGAGTGTGAGCGCGCTCTCGCGTTTATAATCAAACGCGCTCAGGATTTCGGGCTTGACTATGAGCTGGTAACACATAAAAGCGTTCATGTTCAGCTCGGAGAGGGCGGAAAGCTCTGCGGCGTGCTGGCTCATGTGGACGTCGTTCCCGCCGGCAACAACTGGAGCGTTATTCCGTTCATGCTTACGGAGCGCGACGGAAGGCTGTACGGCAGGGGAGTTGCCGACGACAAGGGCGCTGCTCTTGTCAACCTCTATTGTCTGCGCGCGCTTAAGGAGAACGGCGTTGAGGGAAAAAACACGCTTCGCGCCATCTTCGGCTCGGCTGAGGAAACGGGTATGAGCGACATGGAGGGCTATTTCTCGAAAATGCCTCTGCCCGACATGGCTTTTACCCCCGACAGCGATTACGGGATCTGCTTTGCCGAAAAGGGAATCCTGCATCTGCGCGTAAGCACGCCCACCAATGAGGCGAAGGTTTTATCGCAGCTCCACGCGGGAAAGGCGATCAACGCAGTCCCCGACTTGGCTTATGTGATGCTCGATTCATCGGGCTATGACGAGCAGCTTCTTATGCGCCTTGCCGACGCGGGAGACGGAAACTTCGAGTTCAACTACACCATTGACGGTTTAATGATAATCAGCAGAGGAAAGGCTTCTCACGCCTGCGAGCCGCAGAATGGCAAAAATGCCGCGCTGCTGTTGATCGACCTTATAACTCACGCTTACGATGTGCATGAGATCGGCGCGCTGTCGTCCTTTATCGACTACGCCGTTAACTGCGAGACAAACGGCAGGTCGCTCGGGCTGAAAATGAGCGACGGCATTTCGGGAGAGCTGACGGTGAATCTCGGTATCGTTCACATTGAGGGCAACACCGCCGAGGCGTATTTTGACATAAGATATCCCGTGACCGTGAACGGAAACTATGTGCTGCGGCAGTTCAAGTCGGTCGCCGAGTACAGCGGACTTGATGTTGAGGTTTTGTGCCATAACCGTCCGCTTTATATGGAAAAGGATTCTCCGCTTATTCGCGAGCTCAGCGCCGCTTACGAGAGCGTTACCGGAGAAAAGCCCTCTCTTTACGCCACAGGCGGCGGCACCTACGCACGCAAGTTAGGCGGCAGGGGAGTGGCGTTCGGACCGCATTTCCCGGGCGACAATATCAATATGCACAATGCGGACGAGAGCATGGACAAAGAGAATTTCTACAAGCACGCTCAAATCTGTCTTGAGGCGATGTACCGTCTGTACAATGCCTGATACCCTGATACTTTTATAAAATAAAACTCTTTAACATCTGTCGCGTAAAATTGCGCCGACATCCGGTTTAAGACGTTTTGATTGAAAATAGTATGATTTTGATTTTTTAAGTAAGTATGATATTGATTTTTACTGGAATATATTAATTGCAAAGGTAATGAATTTTGATGAAAACGGAACAAATAATTAAAAAACAGGCGCGCGGCGCTATGCGCGGCAACATGAGTATGCTGATTGCCGCTGCGGGATTGGTGTCGCTGGTGCTGCTTTTGCTTGAATATCTTGAATATCTCGCATTTTATATCGAAGGCGTGGTGGACTTTGATACCGGCTTTGTAGCGGATGGTTTTCAGACTTATTATGTGCTGACGGTTTCCGGGTTTGCGGTGGCTGTGCTTTTTGCCTCTCCGCTGCTGAACGGTTTTCTGCGAATGGCAGCCGACACTGCGATAAAAAAAGAATGCCGCTCTGCTGATGTTTTTTACTGCTTCAAAAGCTTCAGGCTATATTTTAAAACGGTGCTGTTCAATTTGGCTCTTTATCTGTTGGTTGCTTCGGCTTCATCAGTGCTCAATTTGAGCGGGCTGCTGTCGTGGCTGCTGCCCGATATCTTCGATGCTGAAATGTCATTCAAGGTCGAAAGCATTCTGACAGTGTTAGCGGCGGTCGTTACGTTTATTCTGAGGATAATTGTATTTTTGATTTTCGCGTATTATCCGCTGCTTGCCTACGCCATAAAGGGTGAAATGCGCATTTCGAGTGCGTTTAAAATGCTCGGATTCTCAATAAAGCATTTTCCGCAGGCATTCAAGCTTACGCTCAGCTTTACGGGTTGGTTCGCGCTCTGCTTCTTTGTGGTTCCTGTTATATATGTGGCGCCGTATTTCGCGGTATCGTCCGCCATGTCCGCGAGATGGCTGCTTGAGTTGGACGGCAGCAGGAGAGAAGTATGATTGTTTCGCTTTGCATGATTGCCTACAACGAGGTTGAGGCGATAGACGGATTATTCGGAGATATCGCGCTTCAGGAATATCCCCACAATAAAATAGAGGTGGTGTTTGTGGACAGTATGTCCACCGACGGAACCTATGAAAAAATGCAGGCGTTCAAAAACACCGACTACGGTTTTCGCGACGTTAAGATCGTGCGCTGTCAAAAGAAGAACCAGGCGTCGTCATGGAACGAGGCTCTCATGGTGTTTACGGGCGACGTTGTGATCCGCGTTGACGCTCACGCGCGTATACCGAGGAATTTTGTGGCGCGAAATGTGTACAACCTAAAATTGGGCGAGAACGTGGTCGGCGGAGGACGCCCGAACATCAGCTCTAATGTCAGCTCATGGAAGCTGACTCTGCTTGCCGCCGAGGACTCGCTTTTCGGCAGCTCCATAGCGGGCTATCGCCGTCCGTCAACCGAAAAGGAATACATGGACAGCCTGTTCCACGCCGCCTACCGCCGCAGTGTTATAGAAGAGGTCGGCGGCTTCAATGAGGATTTGGGGCGAACCGAGGACAACGAGTATCATTACCGCATCCGAATGGCGGGCTATAAATTGTGCTGCTGCCCGGATATTATCTCTTATCAGCACTCGCGGAACACCTTGAAGCATATGATTAAGCAAAAATACGGCAACGGCAAGTGGATAGGTCTTACTCTTTCGGTCTGCAAGGGCTGCCTTTCGTATTTCCACTTCGCGCCGTTTCTGTTCGTTATGATGCTCGCGATTTTCGGAGTTTTGGCGATCGCGGGTCATTCGTTCGCGCTTATGGTGCTGCTTGTTTTGTATGCAATGTTCGATTTTGTCAACACCGTGAGCTGCTGCACGCTTAAAAATATGCAGCCTCAGTTTTTGCTGCTTCCGTTTATTTTTCCGCTGCTTCATGTGGCTTACGGAATAGGCACGATTGTGGGACTGATCCGGATCCCGTTTTGGAAGAAAAAAATCAAAAACAGCGGCGCCGCCGAGCGTATTGAGCTTGTAAAAGAAAAGGTCGCCGAGAACACAAAAGGGGTATTATGGGCAGGCAAGGAAATTTAAACGAGCGCTACAGCCTGATCGACGCGCTGCGGGGCTTCTCGCTGCTGAATATGCTGGCGTTTCACTTTTTGTACGACGTGTTCGTTATTTACGGCGATTGGTTCGAGTGGACGCAGCTTCCATGGGTGGTCGTGTGGGAGAGGTATATCTGCTCTTCCTTTATTATGATTTCAGGCATATCGCTGAACTTTTCGCGCCACGCGATAAGGCGAGGGCTGATAGTGAACGCCTGCGGACTGCTTATCACGCTTGTGACGGCTGTTGCGATCCCCTCACAGATAATAATATTCGGCGTTTTAAACTGCATCGGCTGTGCGATGCTGCTTGACCGTCCGCTGAAAAAGCTTGGGGAAAAGCTTAACCCGTTTTTGGGAGCGTCGGTTGCGCTCGCGCTGTTCGCGTTTTTTTACGGTTTGCCGATGCGTTATCTCGGCTTTTTCGGCATTCCCCTAATCAGCCTGCCGGACGCGCTTTACTGCTTCCGACCGCTTGCGATTATCGGTTTGCCCGACATGGGCTTTTCCTCAGCCGATTATTTTCCGCTCATTCCGTGGCTGTTTTTATTTGTCTGCGGATTTTTCGTTTGGCGCTGTATTGTGAAATTGGGAGCCGATCGGTTTTTCAAACTGCGGGTTCCCGTGCTGGATTTTCTCGGAAGATACTCTCTTTGGATTTATATGATACATCAGCCGGTTTTGATGGGCATTTGCTTTCTCATTTTCGGCAGATTTTGAGGACTTGATATGGAACAACAAATCATTAAGCTGTCGCCCGAGCAGCTCAGGGAGCTGCAGCTTGCCCAGCTCGATATGCTGCGCTTCTTCAAGAAGTTCTGCGAAGAAAACAATATAACCTTCTATTTTATCGGCGGCGGTCTTATCGGCGCGGTTCGCAGCGGAGGCTTTATTCCGTGGGACGACGACGTTGACGTGCTTTTGCAGAGAGATGAATACGAGAGGCTTTGCTCGCTGTGGCAGGAGAAATATCCCGACGGCAGATTCAGGCTGCTGAGAACCGACGGAAAGATGTTCACGGGCAATATTTTCGCCACCGTGACCGACACAAACTACACAATGGTAAAGGCGAATCAGGCGGATATTGACATCCCTCACGGTCTGGTTCTCGACGTGTTTCCGCTTGACGTTTGTCCCGACGGAAGCTTTGCCCGCAAAATGCAGTATTTTTGGACGATGATATACTCGCTCTTTTTGGCGCAGGTCGTGCCCGAAAAACACGGCGGCGTTATGGCATTCGGAAGCAGGCTGCTTTTGGGGATTTTCCGCGGCAAAAAGATCCGCGAAAAGCTTTGGCGCACTGCCGAGCGGCACATGAAGAAATACAAGCGCGAGGAAAACGAATGTCTGACAGAGCTTTGTTCGGGTCCGCATTGGATGAAGATGAAATATCCCAAGCGCATTTACGAAGGGATAGATCATGTGACCTTTGAGGGTATAGAGCTTCCCGCAGCTTCGGGCTACAGGGAGTATCTTGAGATGGTTTTCGGCGACTATATGACCCCGCCGCCGGAGGACAAGCGCGTTCCGCACCACGACATAGCCTATCTCGATCTGCACACGCCATGCAAGGTCTACGATGACGCGCACAGGCACGAGTATACAAAGCCCTGAGCGGTAAACTGAGCGGAAAAAAAGTATAAAAAACGGTCTGAAAAAACGCATAAAATATGACTTCTTCCGAATTTTATCGGAGAGCCGAAAATCTCATTCGCCGGACTTTACCCGGCGGATTTTTTTGTGTATAATTGTTTTACACAAACAAAAATTGAAAAAAACACGTGAATCTGATTTGTCGAGCATCATATGATTTTGTCTGTTGTGCGATCATTGGGCGCCTGTTACTAAACCGTAATCAAACAGGCAGCGCAGACGCGCAATGCACGCTCTGCAAACGATGACTTATTGATTGACGTGACTTATTGATTGACGTGTAAATAACTGAGGAAACGCGATGATAAAGGGAAATATTCATTCCACCGAATCCTTCGGCTCGGTTGACGGTCCGGGCGTGCGGTTTTTGATTTTTTTGCAGGGCTGCGCGCTG
>JBGUPW010000011.1:0-3728 GCA_045130495.1 Ruminococcus sp.
TTTGAGGAGGACGCCAAGCTGATCGCGGATATTCTGAATCTGGACAGGAAGATGGCAAAGCATTTTTCCGTCTGCGATTTGCCGTATCAAGAGGTGATTCGTTACATCAATGGAGAAATCACACATATTGAGTAGAGCTCGCAAGGCGTATTATTACTGGTTGACATTTGAATTATCAAAGAAATCCTAATGAAGCCTTGCAAAAGAGAATCCTCATTATTCGAGCAACAAAGTCAGCAATAAATGCGCATAAGTTTGTGTTACAATACAGTTAAGGCAAAGGAATACTGCCGATGAAAGGGGATAGTCCGATGTTTTAGTTGTAATGCTGTTTTCAACAAAAAACTCAAATCATCAACTCTCCTTGCCCTGCGTTTGCTTCACGGCGGCGCAGGGCTCTCTTTATTAAAGCGAGGTGTGAAGAATTGAAGTGGAGAGAAAAAATCAGCCGCCGGACAAGAGTCATCCTGACAATTATCTTAGTCGTCCTTTTGACGGCGCTGATCATTTATGCCGTTGGGTTGGCTTCTCAAACCGTTGCACGGCTGATATTTCAAAAAGCGATAACAATAGTATTTAATCCATTGACGTGTTTTTGGTATGCTTTTCTTTTCGATTATTCCAAATATGTCTGGCTGGCGGTAGGCGTGATCGCAGTGGTGCTTCTCGGTTACAGCGTGACCATGAGCGATAAGCGCGGCAAGATGGACGCGACGCGCAGAGCGGAGAATGGGAACTTTGATTATTCTCATAAAGAAACATACGGCTCCGCGAAGCAGATGACAACGGGAGAAATCAAGAAGTTTTTCAAGGTGCTGCCTGCGACGGTTGAAGGGATGTCCAAAACAAACGGCGACGTTGTTTTCGGATTTTTGAATGAGAAGAAAAAGAAGATCGTTTCCATGCCTGACAGGGATTGGAGTAAGGGCACCGATTACAACCGTAACATCGCTGTCTGCGGTCCTCCCGGAACAGGCAAAACGCGCGCCTTTGTGATGAACTACATCATCTCCAAGCTCAGTGCGGGCGAGTCTCTTTATGTGGTCGATACCAAGGGGGAAATCTACGCGAAAACCTGTTCTTTTGCTAAGGCACAAGGCTATGAGGTAAAAATCCTCAACCTGATCGAAACCGATTGCTCCGACGGTTGGGACGTGCTCGGCGAGGTGGAAAACGATCCCGAGATGGCGATGGAGCTTGCGGCGACGGTGATCCGTAACACAGGCGGCGCGAAAACCGATCCTTTCTGGAATGACGCGGAGATGAATATCCTGAAGGCGGTGATTTTATTGAAGTCCGTCGGCGAAGCGGATATTTCCAACAGAACAGGTAAGAAGCAGACGCTCGGCGACGTTTACCGCTATGTTGCTACCAGAAAACTGTCGTATAAGGAGGGCGGTGCGGAGAGCATGGAGGCTGACTTTCGTTTTCTGCGCGAGTATATGCCCAACCATCCTGCCGTTACGCCCTTCCTGCAATTTCAAAACGCAGGCGATGACGTTTGCAAGAAGATTTTGCACGGCTTGGCGAACCGCCTGCAGCTCTTTCAGAACGAACAGCTCAGTAAGGTGTTGGGTACCAAGGATATCGACCTCATCAAATCGGGAACATCGAAGTGTATTTATTATCTCCGCTTTTCCGACCAGACCTCTACTTATTCTTTCATCACGGCTCTGTTTTTCTCGTTCATGTTCGTCAAACTGATCGGTTACGCCGATACGCACGGAGGCAGGCTGCCTGTTCCCGTGAATATGGTTGCGGATGAGTTCATCAATATCGGAACCATTCCCGATTTTGAGAAGAAGATTTCCACCGTGCGCTCCCGAAACGTGAATATCATTATGATTTATCAATCAAACATGCTGTTTGCGTCCGCTTATCCCGACGGATTGTGGGAAGCAATTCTCGCCGCCTGCGACGTGTTTCTGGTGCTCGGTGTCGGAAATGAGTTGACGACTTCGGAATACGTGTCCAAAATGACAGGTGAGGCGACGACTTCGGTAAGCTCCAATTCGATTGTGATCGGCACTAACGGTATGCGTTCCACGTCCTCAACCGGCAGACGGTATGTGAAAACGACCGATGAGATCCGTCGATTGGATAAGAAAAAACTCCTTGTGTTCGTCAGGGACAGAAACGTTATCGAGCTGCGCAAGATGGACTACACTGAAAACCCGATTTACAAAGCGAATAAAGCGTTGTTTGCCAGAGAGGTTTCCGTTGCCGACCACGTTACCAAGGTGGAGAAGGCGGACGTTAACTACGACAGCTTCCGTTTCAGCGATATCGACCGCAGCCGATTTGTCAGTGATATGAGCGGCAGGGGAGAGGACAAGAGAAAAAATGAGCCCGAGCCGAACCCAAAGCACGATACAACAGATTACCGCCCTCAGTCGCCCCGTTCCAGAGGTTAGAGAGGGCTATGATGAGCCGAGGTCCAAATTTGGACCTCTTTGTTTTTGCTCAAAAAGATAGACAAGCGGATAGTTTTCTGTTATGATTGATACATAAAAGAAATGTAAGAACGGAGAATTGGTTGTGAAAAGAATCATAACAGTTCAGCATCCCCAATCAGTTCATCATACCAATGGTATGATAGGTTCATGGACTGACTGGGAATTAACTGAAACGGGAAAACAGCAGGCGGAAAATATTGCTGAAAACTTAAGAAATGAATTATCCGGCAATAAATATATCTTATATTCTTCCGATCTGTTACGCGCAAAACAGACGGCAGAAATTATTGCCAAGCGCTTTGCCATTGAGTCGATTTACAGAAAAGAACTAAGAGAGAGAAATCTGGGGATATGCTGTGGGAAATCGGTACAGTGGTTAAATGATCATATGGAGTGTGAAGAAAAAACCATTGATGATAAGGTGTTTTCAAATGCAGAAAGTCGCCGTGACGTATGGATGAGATTAAAACCCTTTTTCGATGAAATTGTTTCAGACGATAATGAAAATATCATTATTGTTTCTCACGGGGATTTATTAAGCGTGTTTAACACAATGTTTTTAGGACTTGAACCTGAGTTTCTCAACAATTGTGAAGTGTTCGGTATTTCGGGAGGAGTATCACAGATGCTCATTAATGAAGATAAGCGATATATCAAGCGAATCAGTGATTTGTCATATTTACAAAAAACTTTTGCTGAATAAAAAAACACGGCGCGAGGTCCAAATTTGGACCTCGCGCTGCCATATGACTATTGATTATCCTTTTCACCCTTGAACTTCCGCGCAACGTTGAGACCGGATTTCATCACGGTGCCGCGCTGGACAATAGACGAACCGTATCTTGAGCGGATGGAGTCGAGGGTTTTGTCGAGCTTTTCGTCTCGCTCATTATTGAGATTTTCCGTTTCACCGAACAGCGACATCTGCACGGAGGCGGATTTATCCTTTGTCAAATTGGAGAGCGTGATACTGATCAGCCGCAGCGGGCGGTGATTCTGCCACATTTCGCCGAGCAATTTTTTGGCGGTTTCAAAGACCGCTTTGGTGGTGTCGATGGGAGAGGTCAGCTGACATTGGTGCGACTTGTTTTTGAAGTCGAGAAAACGTATAGATACGGAGACGCCGTATGCCATCGCGTTATCGCTCCTCATGTGCCGCGATACGCTGTCCGCCAGCGCAAGCAGAACCGCGTGCGCCTGTTCGTCGGTGGTGACGTCATCCTCCAAGGTGACTGAATTTGAGTAGCTTTTGGCTTCCTCGCGTTCGGCACG
>JBGUPW010000012.1:0-4199 GCA_045130495.1 Ruminococcus sp.
CTCACGGGCGAGTCGGCTGTCCTTTGTCTTTTCTGTGCGTTCAACAGCGTTCCATAATTCACTCCGATCCTGCCACTCCTGCGGAGCATTTTCGGGTAAAAAGATATGCTCCCATACAAGCCCTCGCTTGCGGGTGAAGTCGTGGAGCACGCCGTCATAGTCGTTCAAAATCTTGGAGCAGCTCATATATGCTGAAGCAGCTACAGCACTTCTGCCTGTGCTGCGGCTAATAACTTTTGCTTCTAAATGGTAGATTGCCATAACATATAATCAATCCTTTCGGGTAGTAGTTTTTGTTTCTTTTTTCAAAAAGAAATTGGGTGTCGTCGCAGCGATACCCACGCTGTCAAGGCTGTGGTACAGCGTTGACAATGCGGTTGTCGGATAGGCAACCGCACGGAAGGTGACGGCTCTGCGGCAGCTTTCGCAAGGCTCCGACGGAGCCTCAACCCTCGGAGAGCGCACGTCTGCTTTAGCAGTACCACCGCCCATTTTATGGGTGGTGAGTAAGTGCGCCCTTCGGGATAAAAGAAGAAACGCTCCGATTACTCGAAGCGTCCCGTTGATAATGGTTATTTGATTAGACCGCATAGATAGCCCTCCAACTGTTCCAACGACATCTGCCGTACCTGTGGAATAGCTTTCTCTAAAACAGCGCCCTCTTGGATAAGCCGCCGTGTTCGTACCTTGCGCTCTTTCTCACGGTTGCGAGCCTGCGCTTCCTCCAGTCGGTGCTTTGCCTGTAAAAATTCTTTCTCTGTAAAACTCATTATAAATACCTCCAATCAAAAAGGCGGCTTGTGAAATTGCTCTCACAAGCCGCCGCAGCGTTAATTATTATTCTGTTTTTGTTCTTTGTGCTTTTGCCAACGTTTTCTGTTGTAATTCTTGTTACGGCATTTCACACAGCAGAATTTTGCATTGGTTGATTTTGAAATAAAGGTCTTTCCGCACTCCCAACACTTCACCTCGAAATTCTTGCCAACGACGTGTTCACCTGATTTGATTTTCTGGTAAAGCTCCCGTTCATATATACGCTTTTTCTTGAGCTGTTCCTGACGCTTGATTTCTTCCTCGCCCAACTCCGGTTCGGGAATTTCAAACTGACCGATAAAATTCAGATAGATGTCAACGTCCTGCATACGCTCACCGTCAATATAGTACGGAGCGTGGACGAATATCTTGTCAATGAATTCATTTATCATCGGCGTAGTCAGCTCGGAGAAGTCGGTGTACTTTTTAGCCAACGCAAGAAACTGTTCCGCACGGGCAGTATCTTCTTCAAAGGTGGATAACTGTTGTTCGGTTTCAGTAACAAAAGCGGTCAGTTCTTTCTGCTCCGATTCATAATCGGCGAGCAGGCTGTCGAAACGCTCCTCAGTGATCTTGCCGACCGCGTAGGATTCATAGAGCTTCTTGATGATACCGTCAAGCTCGTTGATTCTCCTGCGGCTCTTGTTTAGCTTTCGCTTAGCGTCCTTGACCGCTTCCTTTTGCCGAAGCTGTGAAGCGGAACGAACGTCATCTAAAAATTTCGCCTTGTCCTTGATAGCCGAAGCGCAAGCCGCTTTGATCGTTTCAAGAATAAGCACCCGAAGCGCCTTTGTTGTAATACGGTGTTTACTGCACACGGGCTCTTTCTTACGAAAACTCAAATTGTAGGTCGAGCAATCATAAGTGTCACTCGGATACTTTTTCTTTTCTACATCGCCGCGTGTGCGGTGGTTATACATCTTCGCTCCGCAATCGGCACAGAATACAAGTCCTGTCAGCGGATTCGCTTCGCCAATTGTATCAACACGTCTCGGCGTTTTTATCAGCTTTTGCACAAGCTCCCAAGTTTCACGGTCAACAATCGCTTCGTGTGTGTCCTTAAATATCATCCAGTTTTCCTTTGGATTGGCAACGGATTGTTTATCCTTGTAGGATTCCTTGCGTGTTCGGAAGTTGACAGTATCACCTGCGTATTCCGCCTTAGATAAAATATCTTTGACAGTTCGTTCATTCCACGAATACGGGTGCGGTATATCGGTTTTGTATTTCCAAAGCCCTGTGCCGTGCCTTGCGTGATAAGCGGCAGGCGTTTCAATTCTTTCGTTGTAAAGAATCGTCGTGATTTCGAAAGGCGTTTTCCCATCGATTGTCAACCGATAAATACGGCGGACAACTTCGGCGGCTTCCTCGTCGATCAGCCAATGGTTTTTATCGTTCGGATCTTTTTTATAACCATAGATAGCAATGTTCGTCAGCGGCTTGCCCGATTCGCCTTTTGTGCGAAAGGCGGCTTGCTGTTTGCGGCTGAGATCACGCAGATACCATTCGTTCATAACATTAAGGAACGGCGCAAACTCATTGCTGTTCTGATCGTTACTGTCAACGCTGTTGGCGATAGCGACAAAGTGAACATGGTATTGACGGAACATTACCTCAGTGTAAAAGCCTGTCTGCAAATAATCTCTGCCGATTCGGGACATATCCTTCACAAGAACGTGTGCCACCTTGTCGGCTTCAATATCTGCAATCAGCCGTTTCCAAGCAGGACGGTCAAAGTTGCCACCCGAATAACCGTCGTCGGTATAGTGGACGAGGTTTTCATACCCCTGCTGCCTTGCGTAGCCTTCGAGGTATGCCTTTTGATTGATGATAGAGTTGCTGTCCCCGGCGAGTTCATCGTCACGGGACAGTCTCTCATACAATGCTGTTATTTTTCCTTCAGTCTGCTTTGCTGCCATATTAGGCGCTCCTTTCAGACTGTCGGCTCATTTGTGGTATGCTTATTATAGCACAAGCCTCGTCATTTTTAAAGGCTTCATTGCGAACAATTCGCAAAATTTTATCTTCCATAGTTTCGCCGCTCTCCTTGCAATACACCTTGACGTTATAGGTGGTCTTGCCGATACGGCGAATCATCGTTGTATAGTTGTCGGTCAATATATTACCTCCCATTGAATTTTGAAATAGATTTGTGTATAATAAAGGTCAGTTCCTTAATCTGTAACCCCTAAACTGAAACATTGATAAAAACACCTTGGCTGCGCAAAAATGCTCTCCAAAAGCCGCTTAAACAGTGGCTTTCAGAGAGCAAAAGCGTTACATTTCAGCTTTCTTTTGGCGGTGTCTTTTAACACGTTCTGCTGAATACCGACGGCGAGCTTCTGCGGCGCAATGCTCAGAGCAATATACCTTTCGCCCAACAGAAGCAAAGCTCTTGCCGCATTGCCGACACTTCTTTGTGGGTATGCCTTTGAATAAAGCTAACAATTCAGCGTCAGTAGGCAATACGGCTTGCTCGTAATACTTACACAGCTTACTGTCGGTAAAGCCTATGCTGAACATATAGCACTCCGTTTCAAGCGGTAAGCAGCCATACTCTTTGCTGTAATTAGCGCAGCAGTTGGTAACGTGTTTTTTGATACGGATCTTATCTCTTTTTGATAATTCTGCCATAGCGTTTCCTCCTTCTTTATTGATAGAAGTAATCTGAAATCAAGAAAACAGATTACCCCTCCACATATAGGAGAAATTCGGTATGGTTTGCGGAACTGTTTTTGAAAAAAAATTAAAAAATTTTGGGAGGTGAATTTGCGGTGGATGATTATGAAGAACTATTAGCCGAGCAGGAAGAAGAACAGCTCGCCGAAGCGTTAGCCGACGAACATCAAGCTGAATTAGAAGTACAGCTCGAACAAGACGAGCAGCCGCCGCAGATTGACGAGCCGCCCGAAACCAAAAAGCTAAAAAGAGATTTACAGCGTGAAGCGCTCGTCAGATTGGAGAACGCCGCAAGGACAACTGCTGATTTTCAGAATGTGGTAGCTTGGTGGAATCGGCTTGACAGTAACCGTGAGCGCAGAGAGCGTTATCACGAAGTCAGCCGAAGTGGTTTAGACATTCCGCTTGACTACGGAGCAAAACCAGACGGCGAGGTTATCCCTTACGATGTCAATGATGTGCTGATAAAGCAAATCCGCAAGGGCGATTATATCGACGCCATCTTTCAATGTCCGTTTGAGATAAATGAATTAGTGACAGACGGTGACTTATCGGAGATATTGAACAATTTATCCGACGATCACAAGGAGATCATCTTTAACAATATTGTCAGGAGAGTGAGCACAAAGGTTTTGGCGGCTGTACGAAAACAGAGCGACAGGAATATCAGAAAGGTACGGGCAACAGCGTTGAACAAAATACAGACA
>JBGUPW010000013.1:0-4823 GCA_045130495.1 Ruminococcus sp.
GAGGTGCTTACCGTGAAACGTGAAAACTATGCCATGCTGTGCGACTTTTACGAGTTTACCATGGCGAACGGATATTTTAAGAGCGGCTTTTATAAGCAGAACGTATATTTTGACGTGTTCTTCCGCAAGGTTCCCGACAACGGCGGTTTTGCCGTGGCTGCGGGGCTTGAACAAGTGATTGAATATATAAAGGAGATTCACTTTGAAGAGGAGGACATTGAATATCTGCGCCGCAAGGGTATTTTTGACGAGGGCTTTTTGAGCTATCTCGCGGATTTTAAATTCAGCGGCGATATTTACGCGGTGCCCGAGGGCACTCCCGTTTTTCCGAACGAGCCTATTATGACTATCAAAGCTCCGGCTATCGAGGCACAGCTTATCGAAACCTTTGTCTTGCTCAGCCTGAATCATCAGACGCTTATTGCGACAAAGGCTAACAAAATCGTGCGCGCGGCTCAGGGAAGGGCTGTGATCGAATTCGGCTCGCGCAGAGCGCAGGGAGCTTCGGGCGCTATCCTCGGAGCGAGGGCGGCTTATATCGGCGGCTGTGCCGGAACTGCCTGCACGTTGACCGAAGAGCTTTACGGCGTTCCCACAGGCGGCACAATGGCTCATTCGTGGATCCAGATGTTCGACAGCGAGTATGACGCGTTCAAGGAGTACTGCGAGCTTTATCCCGACAACCCGACTTTGTTGGTAGATACCTACAACACGCTGAAAAGCGGAATACCAAATGCGATAAAGGTCTTTAAAGAGGTTCTGCTTCCTCAGGGAAAAACAAAATGCGCAATCCGTCTTGACTCGGGAGATATATCGTATATCTCCAAAAAAGCGCGTAAAATGCTCGACGAAGCAGGGCTGACAGAGTGTACGATAACAGCCTCAAACGCGCTTGACGAGAATCTTATCCGCGACCTGATGATGCAGGGCGCGTGCGTTGACACCTTCGGAGTTGGCGAGCGGCTGATAACCTCGGCAAGATCCCCTGTTTTCGACGGAGTTTATAAGCTTGTTGCAGTTGAGGACGAGAGCGGCGAGATCGTGCCGAAAATCAAGGTGAGTGAGAACACTGCCAAAATAACGAACCCGCACTTCAAAAAGCTTTACCGATACTATGACGCGGAGAGCGGAAAGGCGCTTGCCGACGAGTTGTGCGTTTACGACGAAACGGTGAACGACAACCTTCCGCACACGATTTTTGACCCCAACGCCACATGGAAAACAAAAACCCTGACCGATTTCACGGCAAAGGAGCTGCTTGTGCCGGTTTTCCAAAACGGCGAATGTGTGTATGAATGTCCAAAAATCGAGGATATAGCGTCGTATTGCCGCGAACAGGTGGATTTGCTGTGGGACGAGGTAAAGCGGTTTGAAAATCCGCATACATATTATGTTGACCTGTCGCGTAAGCTTTATGAGATAAAGAATATTCTGCTGAGCGTGTACGGTATGTGATTTTTTCAGGGCAGAGTTTGGAGTTGACAGCAAACTTTTCCCGGTGTGCATATGGACAGAGCTTGCCCCTGCCAAAAACGTTTCCGAAAAAACTGAAACAAAACGCGTGAACAAAACCTATACAAAAAATAACAGCAAGAAGCGCGGATTGACCGTCGGCTCAGCCGACTGCCATCTCGTGGCAACGAGTGACAGTGTTTGACGGTTTGGAGGTGTATTTAATGAAAAAGGGAAACAGTCCCAAGGATGTCGCCGTCAGGGTGTCGGCTGT
This sequence comes from Ruminococcus sp., assembly GCA_045130495.1. Classification (GTDB taxonomy): domain Bacteria; phylum Bacillota; class Clostridia; order Oscillospirales; family Acutalibacteraceae; genus Ruminococcoides. The sequence goes on from JBGUPW010000013.1 coordinate 1,727, forward strand.
CGGAATGGCGGCGAATATTTTGCTGACGCTTTTTAAGCTTGTCGCAGGGACTGTCGGACATTCCGGCGCGATGATAAGCGACGCGGTCCATTCCGCCTCGGACGTTTTCAGCGGGCTGATAGTTATTTTCGGAGTCCGTTTTTCCTCTAAGGCTTCCGACCGTCATCACCCTTACGGTCACGAGCGTTTTGAGTGCGTGACGGCTATCCTGCTCTCGGGTCTGCTGGTTTTTGCAGGAGGAGGCATCGGATACGCCGCACTACAGAGCATTATCACCGGAGCTTACGCCGAGAATCCCGTCAAGGGCTGGCTGCCGCTTATAGCTGCGGTCACGTCAGTCGTCGTAAAAGAGGGTATGTTCTGGTACACAAAAATCAACGCCGATAGAATCAATTCATCTGCTTTGGCCGCCGAAGCTTGGCACCACAGGAGCGACGCGCTTTCGTCTGTCGGCGCGATAATCGGTATCGGCGGAGCGAAGCTCGGCTTCCCGATTTTGGATCCGATTGCCGAAATCGTTATCTGCCTTTTCATCTTTAAGGTTGCCTATGATATATTCAGGGACGCCGTTGACAGAATGGTTGACCATTCCTGCGACCCCGAAACAGAGAAAAAAATTCGATTGAGCGCGGAGGAAGTTGAAGGCGTGATGAACGTCGATTTGCTGCGGACGAGAGTTTTCGGCAATAAGATCTACGTTGATATAGAAATCAGCGTCGACGGCGGACTCTCTTTGAGGGAGGCGCACCAAATCTCCGAGAATGTTCACAATGCGGTCGAAAAAAACTTTCCCGACGTCAAACATATCATGGTTCATGTCAACCCGTATGACGAGGGAAAAGAACAAAATAACGAAAACAAAGAACCGCCGGCTGTCGGAGTATGATCCGTAAGCCGGCGGCATTTGGTTATTATAAATTTTCTTCCTCTATGATTTCCTTTATAAGCTCGCGCTCATCCATGTGATACTTTACGCCCTTGATTTCCTGATAGTCCTCGTGACCCTTGCCTGCGAGCACCACTATATCGCCGGGCTCGGCGTTGAGCATACAATATCTTATGGCTTCCTTGCGGTTCGGCACGACAACATATTTTCCGTCGGTTTTGTGGATTCCCGTCTTGATGTCCTCGATGATGTCGTTCACATCCTCAAAGCGGGAATTGTCCTCGGTGATCACCGACAGGTCGCTGAGCCTGCCCGAGGTCTCGCCCATCTCGTAGCGGCGCACCTTGGGACGGTTTCCGCCTGCGCCGAACAGGGTTATCAGGCGGTGAGGATTATATTCCCTGAGAGTGGTCAGAACGTTTTCCATTGAAAGCGCGTTGTGAGCGTAGTCGATAAGCAGACTGTATTCTCCGGGAACCTTTACGGGCTCTACTCTGCCCTTGACGTGAGCTACTTTTAAGCCCTCGGAGATCGCGCTGTCGGACACGTCAAAAAAGCTGACCGCGCTGATTGCCGCCAAAGCGTTGTAGACGTTAAATATTCCCGGTACGCCTACATCGAGTGAGAGAGTCTTGTCGCCCTCGGTTTCAAAGTGAACGCCGATGAAGCCGCCGTCGGAAAGCAAATGCTCGCTCACTGCGCGCAGCTGAGCCTTTTCGGAAAAGCCGAAGGTGTAAAGCTTGCCCTTGAAATCCTTTGTGACCTCAAGATAAACGGGATCGTCGCAGTTTGCCGCCGCGTTTTTGACCTGTCTGAACAAAAGGCTCTTGCAGAAAAGATACTCCTCCATATCCTTGTGCTCGACGCCGCCGATGTGGTCGTTTGAGAAGTTTGTGAACACGCCGACGTCGAAGGTCATGCCCGCGAGTCTGTTGTGCTTCAGACCGATAGATGACGCTTCAATGACCATCGCTCCGCAGCCCGCGTTAAGCATATCGCGCATCGCTTTTTGGATCTCGTAGCTTTCGGGCGTGGTGTTGTCGGTTTTGTAAGTGTTGCCGCCGTATACTATGCCCAGCGTGCCGATAGTGCCCGTTTTGATCCCCGCGTGCTCAAAAATCCCCGCTATCATCGCTGCGGTGGTGGTTTTGCCCTTTGTGCCCGTAATAGCTACGGTCTTTAATTCGCGGTCGGGATGACTGAAAAGCTCGGCGCTCATAAGCGCGAGAGCCTTGCGCGTGTCCTCCACCTTTACGACGGCGACGTTGGAAGGCACTTCAAAATCGAGCTCATCGCAGACGATAAGTGCCTCTGCGCCTTTTTCAACGGCGGATCCCGCAAAGCGGTGACCGTCGGAGGAATAACCTTTAAGACAGACGAAAGCGGTTCCGGGTGCAGCCTTGCGCGAGTCGTAGACGATGTCGCGGATCTCGATATCGCCGCCGCTTAAAAACCGGTGGTCCGTATTTGTTAAAAGCTGAGTCAGTTTCATTGCTTCGCTCCCTTTTGATGGTAGTTGATGAGCGGAAAGCGCTCGGTAAATGCCTCAGCGGAGCATTAAGCTTTGCTGAATTGAGAAGCCCCGCATTGCATATTACGTTAATTATAGCAAGTTTTTGTTCCGATTACAAGGCGAACAAAAAATTTTCCGTAAACTTAATAAGTGGTCAGAAATTGCGTTTACCGCATTAAAAACGCCAAATTGTGGTGTGTGGGGCAGCGTTGACCATATATTGTGCTCTGTAAAAATTGACTAAAAAAGTCGCTTATGCCCGTTTTTTAAATTATTGGTGAAAATTAACCAAAATTTTTAAACAAATTTTTTCACCCTAAAAAAAACAAGGGGTTTCGGGAGCATTAATGGGGCATTTATATCAATTAAATCAGTTCGAGTTAGGTAGTTTGCACAAATACATAATGGTCGAAATCAACAAATTGAAGACCGTAAAATCGTGAAACTGCACAATTTGTGGAAAATTACAGGTAATAATGCACAAAAAGTTAAAGCAAAATTAACAAGTTAGATAAAAAGTACAAAAGTAGTTGAAATTTGCTGACTTTTTTGATATCATTTAATTAGTGGAACAGAGAGTTGTTTGTGCAATTTGCTCCATTAAACAAAATAATTTTTAGAAAGAAGGATATTCCAATGAAAAAAGTTCTCGCCATTATTTTGGCAGGCATGGTAACAGCAACCGCGTTCGCAGGCTG
>JBGUPW010000014.1:0-10313 GCA_045130495.1 Ruminococcus sp.
GTCGACAGAAATCTTTCCGCGAGACAGACAGAAAACTGTCCTTCTGACGGAAAGAAAACTGTCTGTCACATGGAAAGAAAACTGTCCGGAAATAAAAATAAAGAGAGTAAAACAAATGAATCAAAAAGAAGGAGTAAAGCCTATGGCAAATTCCAAAATGTTTTTCTCTCTGATGGTGACATCACTGTTTTACAACAGACGGTGCCATCGTATATAGAGTACATAGAGCGGTTGTCGGCATATATGCAGTCGAGCGGCAAGCGCTATGCCGACCACGCCGCGACGATCCGATGTTGGTATGAACGTGACAATCCTGCTCAGCCTTCAAGAAATTATGATTGTGAGGATGATGAAAGCTTATGAGCTCTATCAACAAAATTCTCGGCGGACTGTTTCCGCACCGAGAACCAAAAGAGGATGAATACATCAATGAAGCCGACGGACTGATCTACTGCGCTAAGTGTTGCACGCCGCGTCAGTGTGTGATTCATCACGGTGACCGTATCGTTACGGCGCCGGTTATGTGTGACTGTCAGCGGATAGCAGAAGAAAAAGAGGAAGCCGCGTTTCAAAAACGGCAGGAAGAATTTCGTATCGAGCGAATGAAGGCAAGCGGCTTGCAGGACAGGTATCTGCACGATTACACCTTTGCCAACGACAAAGGCTACAATCCCGAAATCAGCAAAGCCCGCGAATATGTCGCTCAGTGGAGCGAGATGAAAAAGAGCTGTATCGGACTGCTTTTGTGGGGCGACGTCGGCACAGGCAAAACATTCATTGCCGCCTGCATCGCCAACGCGCTGATTGAACAGGGTGTGCCGGTTTTGATGACGAACTTCTCAAAAATTCTGAACCAACTGTCCTCCATGTTCAACGAGGATCGCAACAAATATATCGAGAGCATGAACGGCTACAGTCTGCTGATCATCGACGATCTCGGCATTGAGCGCAATTCCGAGTTTGCATTGGAACAGGTTTTCAATGTGATCGACAGCCGGTACCGCAGCAAGAAGCCGTTGATCATTACGACCAATTTAACGCTTGACGAGTTGAAGCACCCGAAGGATTTAACGCACGCGAGGATCTACGACCGCGTTTTGGAGCGTTGCGTTCCGCTCAAAGTAAATCGCCAAAACATCCGCCAGCTCAACGCGGCAAACACATTGCGATCTGCAAAGAAATTGTTTTCAACGGAGGAAGAAGGATGACCAAGGAAGAGTTACAAGCGAAGCACCGTTTGGAAGAGGCACAGGCGAGAAATCGCCAAAAGGAGCGAAAAGCGCGGACACGCAGATTGATTCAGGAAGGAGCGATTTTGGAAAACGTCTTGCCCGAAATCAAGAACATGAATCCGGAAGAAATCAAGAATTACCTGTTGCAGCGTTTGTATTTGGGTAACAGGCAGCCGTGATTTATTTCCCGAAGGGCGCACTTACTCACCACTCGAAAAACGAATGGTGGTACTGCCTAATCGGCAGCCGTGCGCTCTCCGAGGGTTTACGGCTTATTGAAAGCCGATTTTTGAAAGGACTGTTGTTATGGCGATTTATCATTTGGAAGCAAAAGCTGTCAGTCGCGGCTCCGGGCGAAGCGCGGTTGCTGCCGCCGCATATATGAGTTGCTCCGAAATCCACAATGAATACGACGGAGTGACGCATGACTTTACGCGAAAAAGAGGGCTTGTTTGGCAACAGGTTTTTCTGCCGAAAAACGCGCCGCCGGAGTGGAAGGACAGGCGCGTTTTGTGGAACGCAGTGGAAGCCGCCGAGAAATCCAAGGACAGCAGACTCGCGCGCGAATTGGTCGTCGCCCTGCCGGTTGAGCTTGACAAAACGCGGTGGATAAAATTGCTGACGGAGTATATTCAAGAAAATTTTGTTGCAGACGGAATGTGCGCCGATGTCGCCATTCACGATACGGACGGTCACAATCCTCACGCGCATATTTTGCTGACAGTCAGACCTTTGGACGACAAAGGAAAGTGGCAGCAAAAGACCGAAAAGGAATATCTCTGTGTCAAAAACGGCGAAGAAAAAGGCTTCACTTCTTCGGAATTTGCATCGGCAAAAATAGAAGGCTGGGAGAAGCAATATCAATCTTTCGTCGGTAAAAAGAAGATGTACATGCCGCCGTCGGAAGCGGAAAAGCACGGTTATGAACGCGTCAATAAATATCCCAAAAGCACACGTTTTGGGCGGCAGAATCCGATCGCCGCACGTTGGAACAGCGACGAGCAGCTTGTCGTGTGGCGAGAACAGTGGGCGCAAATCACAAACAAATTCCTCGATGAAGCAAACCGCACCGACGCGCACATCGACCACCGCAGCCACGCTGACAGAGGACTTGACGAACAGCCTACGATCCACGAGGGCTACGTCGCCCGAACCATTGAGCGAAAAGGATTTGTCGCTGATCGCTGCGAGATCAACCGTCAAATCAAAGCCGATAACGCCCTCCTCCGCGAGCTAAAGGCTGCCATGAGAAAAATCACGCAGACCGTCAAAAACACGCTCCCTGCCCTCGCAGAAGCGATGGAAACGCTGCGTGAGAAGATGATCGTCATCCGTTATCATCTTCAAGCCGGCAGCGCCATCGGGCAAAAGACAAAGCGCCGCATCGGTTCTGCAAAAGCGACCTTAGCCCAATACACTGCTGTCACCGAGCAAATCACTGAAAAGAAAAAGGAACGGAAGGAACTTCAAAATCAAAAGAAGTCCACTCCCGTCCTGCGTATAACCATTCAGCGCGATTTATCTCGACAAATCGCAAAGCTGACCGAGGAAATCGAAGAACTGAGATCCGAAAAGCTGCGCCTGCTCAACGAGTTGAAATGCGCCGATGATAAGGATATTCCAAAGGTGCAGAGCGAGATCGCAAAGATAGAATCCACCCTCGCCACAATGGAAAAGGCAACCTCGGAAAACAGCTCCAAACTGCTGAAACTGCTGAGTCAATACAAGGTTTACCGCGAAAGATCCAAGTCATTTAACCCCGCCGAATTCATGCGCGCCCGATTAAAGCTCCGCCTTGCAAAAGAACAATCCGCCCAAGCCAAGCTCAAATCCGCCTACGGCAAAAACTTTGATGAAGCAACATTCTATTCCGGCATCCGCGACACCGACACTGCCAACGCAGATCACTTTGCCGCACAGCCAACCGATAAACCTTCCGCACCCCAGAACACCCACAAACCACATATCAAATAATATAGGCTCGGAGTATGTTACTACTACCGAGCCTGTTGTTCTGTCATTTTGTTTTGCAGTTTATAACAGCGAGTGCCGCAATCGTTCCGGTTACAATCAAAGTTTTTGACAATTAGCTTAATTTTATATTATTTATTCAGCTTACAAATGCGGTTGCGCTCGGCGAGAACGCCTTGCGCCTGCTTGCACAAGCCTGCGGCGCCGGAGGTATCGCCGTCAAACAAGGCGGTTTGAAGCTCTGTCAGCAAACGCTTTAGTTCCGCTTCGCTCTCGGCGGTCGCTTCACTGCTGACGGGGTCGGAATAGCGCAGCGCGTCGGAAAGCTGCTGCACCTGCGGCAGAAGGCTCTTGTCCTCACAGCTTGCGACAAGACTGCGTCCGAGCGACTGCAGCTCGCGCATATTGCCGACGTTGCGCTTGATTTGCACGTCCTGCCTTTCGATTTCCTCGCGGGTCACGTCCGCGGCGATGGTTCCCAGAGCAACTACACCGATAATAATAAGGAACACCAAGATAAACGGCCACGCGGGAATCGCGGGCACCCACGCGAGGAACATGGCGATCAAACTCAAAATGAGCTGTACGATCAAATAAATCGTACCGATACGGGCGATCGGCACGCCGTAAAATTTACTGCGCGCGGACTCTGCCCCCTTGAACGCAATTGACCAGATTAGCGCCTGTGCGAGAATCGCGATCACGCCGAAGATAAAGCCCGTCCAGAACATGCCGTTGCGCGGAAACGGAACGAGAAAGGCGATCAGGACAAAGATCACCAGCGCGATCGCCAGCGCAATGGCTCCTTTTTTCGTAGTATTATTCAGTTTCATAAACATTCTCCTTTTGTGATAATACTTTCCTACAAGTTATGTTTTTATCTATCATAAACGAACTTAATCACAAGTAGCCTGAATCTGAAAAAAGAGCTGGGCAACATTTATTAGAGTGGGTAACCACTGACTAACTAAAGTTGAATAATCCGGTATGGTTTTTTGATTAAATGACGTTGCCATTTCAAGCCCCTTTTGAGTAAGAATAACCTCATATGGGATTCGACGCTTGTCGTCAATGTTATACGGTTGTATATATCCAGATTCCACAAGATTAAGATAAATCACATCTATAACACGGTTATCAAAATTAAACGTAGACCAATCAATCTCTAATGATGGATTATTCTTCAGTTGTATAGATAATACAAGCAATCTATGTATTTCATTATCTGATAATGGCTTTATCTCATCAATATGGATATACCAGCCCATTTTCCCGTTCTTAAATTTATGATGTATTCTGTCATTTTTACAATAATCTGACACTGTACGAGCACTAATTCCCCAGAGATCTGCAGCAGTCTTAGTACTCATGTATTTTTGACCATCAACAATAAGTATCGCCTGTGCACGCATAACTACTCCTTTATAACTATTTTACAAAAAAGATTAATCCTTCTGTCTACCACATTCAGGGCAAAAAGAAGTTTTGATATTCTTATTGCCGCACTCGGGGCAAGTCCAGCCCTCGTCGGGCTTTTTGCTGCCGCAGTTGGGGCAAAACTTGCTGGTGATATCTTTGGTTCCGCATTCGGGGCAAATCCAACCTGCATTTTCTTCCGGCTTTTTGGTGCCGCAGTCGGGGCAGAATTTGCTTGTTATATTTTTACAGCCGCAGTTTGGACAATCCCAACCGCCGTCGGCTTTCGGTTCGGGCTTTTTGCTTCCGCAATCGGGACAGAATTTTGATTGGATATTCTTTGCGCCGCAAGCGGGACAATCCCAGCCCTTGGGAGCATTCTGCGAGTCGCCCGCTACTGTATTTTGATCGGGGAAAATCGTTCCCTGCGGGTTCATGCCGCTGAACATATTGCCGATCTGCGGTGCAACGGCAGACGCCGCCGCCATTCCGATACCGAGCCCGAGCATGTCGCCGACAACGCTGCTGCCTCCGCCGCCTGCGGAGATTGCGGGACCCATATTTCCGATGCCCTCGGCGTATGCCTTTTGCACGTCCGCCTGTAAAACATCCTTCTGGCTGTAGCCCTTTGCCGCCATGATCTCCGCTTCGGTCAAGCCCTGCATACGCAGCGCCTGCGCCTCTGCCTGCGCCTCTATCACGCGGCGCTCGGCTTCGCGCTTTGCTACCTCGGTCTGAGTGGTCTGGCGTTCCATTTCTGCTTCGCGGCGCGCCGATTCGATCTGCGCCTTGCTCTGCTCCTCGGCGGTGCGGTACTGCGCCTCTGTTTGAGCCTTGGCAGTCCTTACGGTCGCCTCAGCCTGATAAACTCTGGTTTGCAGATTGACGGTGTGCAGCTCGCGGATGCGCTTGAAGTTGGGGTCGTCCTCGGGCAGGACAACGTTCGTTACATAGAACTGCGGTATCGTCAGACCGTATTCCTCAAAGCCCGGGCGTATTTTCTGCACCAGCGACTCTGAGATAAGGTCGAGCTTTTCATCTATCTCCAACAAGTCGATATCGTTCGCCTTGATGACGGTCGGAAGGTTCGTTTTGACGGCGTTCGCGATCAGCGGTCTGAACGACGCCTGCAATGACTTTGTAAAGCCGGGGCCTTCCTCCCACGCGATACCCTTCATCGTGCCGACCAGCTTGATGAGCATTTTTCTGCCGTTGCTGACCGCGATATTCATCTCGCCGGACGCGCCGATCTGCAGCGGCGTGAAGGTCAGCGGATCGATGAAGCGCACCTTGTCGGGCGTGCCCCACTTGATAGCCATCTGGACGGTTTTGTTGATGAAGTACACCTCGCTGTGGAAGGTTCCCTCGGTGTCGGTGGGCAGCTTATACAGCTTTTCGAGCATGGGAAGCTGCTGGGTCTCGAGCGTATATCTGCCGGGGCCGAAGGTGTCGAGCGCCTGACCGTCCTTGAAAAATACCGCCTCTTGGCTCTCGTGTACGATCAGCTGTGAGCCGTAGTTGAAATCCTCGATCGGGTGCTTCCAGATGAAGGTGGAGTTGTCGCCCTCGTATTTGATGATGGAAGCGAGACCGTCGTGCTTGATTTTTTCGGTCGCAACTCTCTCCGCGATATCGTTCACGCAGTCGCAGACAGGGCAGGTGTATGTATTTGCTCCCTTTGAAGTGCGCAGACGGATTCCGCACTGAGCGCAGGAGAACTCAACGGTCTGGCTCTGCTCCGCCATAGTGTTGATAGGCTCGTGGCAAACGGGGCATTTTGCCGCCGCGCCCTTAGACTGGTCAAAGACCACGTTGTTGCCGCAGTGCGGACACTCGCGGCTGGTCAGCTTTTCCGTGCGGACGTTGATAACGTGACCGCAGGTGCAGTCGATTTTTTTGCGGGCGAAAAATCCTTTCCTCGCCTCAGCATATTTTCCACAGTTTGGACATTCAATTACAAATTTGGACATTTTACTTCCTCCTATTGATTCGATTTCGGACATCTTTGATTACCTCTTGATAAAAACTAATATAATCATTCTTTTTAAGAGGAATATCTGTTATTGTTTCAACGCCGTACGCATATAACAGTTTTTTTATATCCCTATCCATATCCTTTTCTGCTTGGTAATAATACACCTTTGTCTCTGAAAAATGCAGTTCCTTAAATGACAGCAACCACCATAAATCCTGTTCCGCAAGGTACATACCCAATCCGAATATGTAAACATTACCTATAAGGAAATAGTCAACCCAACTCTCAGGTTTATAAGGAAATCCTTTTTTCTGCGCAATGCTATAATTGCGTTTGCAAAGTGCTGCTCTTTCTTCGATTTGCTTTAATAGCTTACCGTAGTAATAATGCCCAATCACCATTGACTTTGGCTTTGTAATATCTCCATGTATATGCCACAAATTCTTATCCGGATATTTTGCACCCAGCGAAGAAAACTGAAACAATCTAAATTGTTCTTCAATGCCTTTTATGTCTTTTGTCCGTCTTTGACAAGAGCGAAAGCTATGCAGTGTGGATTCATTAAGCGCAAATAACTCAAACTCATTGGAGTAGTTTGTATTCAAGACGGTATCTATAGGCAGATCAAGGATTTGTTTAAGTAAATCCGAGTGTTTCTCTTTAAGTTCGTCGATCTGTATTCTTTTTGCGATTTCTTGCGTTTCTTTGCTGACATTGTTAATTACATCTGAACATCTTCCAAGCTTATTTGCTGTTGCCACAACGATTTGCATTGTTGCAGGCATGTTTTCAATGTCACTATATGTATAAAATGATTTATTCTTGCTAAGCGCCGTGCAAATTAAATCCTTCCATGATTCTGCGTCAAAAGAACGGTTTATGCCATTCCCAACCAACAGTACATCAGGCTGATTTCCCACTGCCAAAGATGGAAGCTTTTTTAATTGCCATAGATGGTTTTTCATGTTATCCTCCATTACTCGTGTTTTAATCATCAAAAAGGCACTTGCTTGTGCTGTTACAGCTTCTTGAGCTCCAACTCTATCTCAGCAAGCCGCGCTTCGATCTGCCTGCGGCGTTTGCCGGTAAAGAGTCCTTTCAGGTTCGCAAGCTCGGTTTGCAGTGCGGATTTTTCACTGTTCAGCTCTGCTGTCTTTTCCTCTCGTTCGCGTTTCTCGCGCTCTGCTTTCAATCCTCTATACGCACGATCACATTCCGCAGCGTGATCGGCGCTGTCTTTAAAATCATTTAAGCCCCTAAAAAGTGAAGCTGCTTCAGCGAGATTTTTTTCCTCACCCGATTTCTGTAAAGCGCTGCCTCTGATATAATCCGCTTCTTTTTCTCTTTCCGTTTTGAACAGCTTCCAACCAGAAACATTGCATTGACCATAATCGTTTTCTCCAATCGCAATAACCGTTCCGTCCGCTTTCAAACCGACAGTGTGGTAAAAACCCGCTGAGACAGCCACGATATCCGTCCAACCGGAAACATCGCATGCACCCCAGGAGTTATCTCCGGTTGCAACGACCGTTCCGTCCGCTTTCAGTCCGACGGTATGAAAATCTCCCGCAGAGACAGCCACGATATCCGTCCAGCCGGAAACGTCGTCGCACTCACCTAGAGAGTTATCTCCGGTTGCAACGACCGTTCCATCCGCTTTCAGTCCGACGGTAATATCACATCCCGCAGAGATAGCCACGATATTCGTCCAACCGGAAACATCGCACTCACCCGAGGAGTTATTTCCGGTTGCAACGACCATTCCATCCGCTTTCAGTCCGACGGTATGAGAACCTCCCGCAGAAACAGCCACGATATTCGTCCAACTTGCCACATCACACTGACCGTCGTAGTATTCACCGGTATACTTTGTCGCGACGACCGTTCCGTCCGCTTTCAGACCGACGGTGTGATTACCGCCTGCCGAGACAGCCACGATATTCGTCCAGTCTGCCACATTGCACTCACCGTGGTATAATTCCATATCACCGATGTATTCTGTCGCAACGACTGTTCCGTCCGCTTTCAGTCCGACGGTACGAATAACTTCCGCTGAAACTGCTACAATATCCGTCCAGCCTGCCACATCGCACACACCGTCGTATAATTCCATATCTTCGGTAAATTCTGTCGCAATGACCGTTCCGTCCGCTTTCAACCCAACCGTTTGATGACATCCCGCAGAGATAAGATTATGGTAGGCTGCTATCCGCTCTCTGATAGGCAAAAGACGCTTCTTATTTTCTTCGCTTCTCGCTTGTTCTTCCGCTTGCTTTTTTGCCTGTTCTTCGGCTTGTTTTCTCGCCTGTTCTTCGGCTTGCCTCTTTTTTTCTTCGGCTTTTTTTGCGTCTGCCTCCGCTTTTGCTTTATCCAGCTCGTTGAACCAAGCATTAAGCTTTTCATCCGCAAACTGCCGTGCGCGTTTCAAGTTTTTATCGTCGGCATTTATCCGACCGTCAAGATATATTGATGCAAAATCTTCTTTATCGCGTAGCTTCTCCTTTGCCAAGGCTAATCCCAGATATGCCTCGCCGTTTTCCGGCTCTTTGTCGAGCACTCTTTCGCTGTACTCGTTCGCCTTGTCCCACTCGCCGTCCTCAAGGTACATGAACATACGCTTGAGCAAAGGAGCAATATCCGAAGTGCTTGAGTTGACAGTAACTGTCTGTATCTGTGGCTTTGGTTGATTACTGCCTGTGATCTTCTTGATACCTCTGATCAAATCCTGCATGAAGCCGAGCTTGCTCATGTCCTGCGCTTGTAAGTGCGAGAATTCTTCGGGCAGGTCGTAGGGATCCATATCGCGGTAGGCAGGGATCAAAACCTTTTTGCCGTTGCTTTGCTTTACCAGAGCAAGGTAGCGGCTCCATTCGTTCTTGACCCAAACGGCGTTAAAATACTCGGGCTTTGTGCCGAGCGCAACCATGACCTTCGCCGAATTAAGCGCGGCAAATATGTATGGCTCATAGGCTGTGCCGAGCTTGTCCTCCAACGTGATACGGGAGAAGAACACCTTGAAGCCCTCGTTTGTGAGCTGATGATACAGGTCGGTCGCGAGAACCGAATCGGGCGTGCGCCTTCCGTTGCGGTCGGTTTCCTTATAGCAGATGAACACATCAAAGGGCTCTTCCTTTTGCGATATGGCGAGGATTCCCTTTTGAATCTCGTTGATCGCCGCGGCTTCTTCCTCATAGACACGGCGCTGTATAGCGTCAGCGTGCTCGATCGCGGACTTATAGTTCTCGTCGTCAAAAATCGAGGTGTACTGCGTGCGGTTGACGGTGGGAACACGCTTCCCCGTCGCCGGATCCTCTACATATTCAATACCGTAGCGGCATAGCACCAGTGACCAATACGCCTCGGAATCCTCGGGCGTCTGAGAGAGGATTCGCTCATAGATACCTTCCGCTTTGTCAAATTCATTGTTACGTCTGAAATGGTTCGCGCGGTCATAGAGATTGGCGATGTCGTCGCTGACGAGCTTCGGGAGCGTCTGCGTCGTTCCGCAGTACTCGCACTCCGCAACGGTCATGCCGTCCTGAATCGTTAAATCTCCGCCGCACATTTTACATTTTAAGATTGCCATTGTTCTGCCTCCCGAATTTTTGAGTTTTTCATTATTTGTTTTATTCCGCAAATTGCAATAGCAAGTTGAAACAATTTTTAAGTCTGTAGTAGATTGCCGCGAGTTTTTCGAGGGAGGAGCGTAGCGACGAGCG
>JBGUPW010000015.1:0-9945 GCA_045130495.1 Ruminococcus sp.
GTTTGCCGACTAAGGGCGTAGTGCGCCCAAAATCAGAAAAAATTCAACAAATCATCAACAATCCATTGATTAAGAGCGCTTTTTCCCGGTTTTTTTCACTTGACAGCTTTTTATAATGGAAATATGAGCTTTTAATCAGTGGGTACTTAATCGGTATTCTCTTTAATAAATTCTATAAACTTTTTCGCCATCGGGCTGAGCCTGTCATAGTCCTTGAAGATAAAGGCAATGCAGTAGGTCAGCGTGTCGTCGTCGAAAGGGATCATACGGATATTTTTGAACAGCATTTTTGCACTTTCGTCGGGCGGAGAAATAAATATGCCCTTACCTTTGTTGACAAGACTGAAAATCTGATTGATGTCGGAGGATTCAAAACGTAGATCTGTTGCTTGATGATTATACACGGTTTACAGCGCCGGGCTTTGGTGATAAAATAAGGGCGATAAGAAATCGCTTTGGATTGTCGCAGGCTCAGATTGCCGATCATATTGGAACAAGGAAAAGCACGATCGCGATTTGGGAGATTGAGCTTCACAGACCGTCAAGAGAAATGTATCAAAAGCTATTACCACTATGGAAAGGCAGGGATCGATGTGAACCAAACAGAATGGAGAATGTATCTTATCAGAGAACTGCAAAAGGATAAATCCCAACTCAGTCATTACAGGATACCGGATGATGAGCAGGGACAGAAGGACTTGCTGCGCGGATTGATGAACATCTGGATGCCGAAACCGCTAAGCGAGGAATATCTGCGGATCGAAGGCGAGTATCTCAGAGCAGAAGCCGAGGTAAAAGGAATCACGAAGCTATCCGACCTCAAACCGATCGACAGCGACCTTTATCTGTGGCAAGGCGACATTACTACGCTTGCGTGTGACGCGGTGGTGAACGCTGCCAATTCTCAAATGTTAGGTTGCTGGCAGATTTTACACAACTGCATTGACAACTGTTTGCACAGTGCTTCCGGACTGGCTCTCAGATATCGGTGCTTTGAGATCATGAGCGAACAAGGTCACGAGGAACCGACAGGTCAGGCAAAGATCACACCCGGCTACAATCTGCCGTCCAAATATGTACTGCACACCGTCGGACCCATCGTCAGCGGTAGGTTAAATGAAAGACACTGCGAGCTGCTCAAAAGCTGCTACCTATCTTGCTTGAAGCTTGCTGAGGAAAACGGTGTGAAAAGTATCGCCTTCTGCTGTATTAGCACCGGCGTGTTTGGTTTCCCACAAAGAGAGGCGGCAGAGATCGCCGTCAGCACCGTAAAAGAATATAAAAAAACAACAAACAGCGATATCAAGGTCATCTTCAATGTGTTCAAGGATGAAGACCTGATAATCTATCGCAGTTTACTGCAAAAGTAAGATCGGAGCCGGGTAACCGGCTCCTTTTGTGTTTCATTGAAAAGTAACGCTTTTGTGATTAAAAAGGCAGTGTTTATCTGCATTTTGGGACTCAAAAATGGGCAGGAAAGCATTTTAGCTTAATATACAAGGATGTGCGTTACAACCGCCCCCCACAGATTTGTTAAACCTCGAGTGAAATTTCCAAATAGCCATTTGGTGTGAGAAATGGCTTAAACACTGGCTTTCTGAGATGAAAGTTTACTTTTTGTCAGCACTTTTGAGCAAAATTCAAAAAGGAAGTCAAATTACCTTTCCTTTTCAAAAAAACGCGATACGGCTTAATTCTGGACGTTTTAGAGCTGTTCTACGACGTCTATGACACCAAGATTATTTCTTGAATATAGGAAGCACAAATGTGACGGATATGATCACGATGCCGATGATGGCGCAATAAGGGAGAACGGTCAGGGAGAGGATCACGCTGACGAGTATGATCGCCGAGTTGATCAAGAGCAGATTTGCCCTTGCCTTGAGCTTGTGACTGATATCGCTGTTGTCCTCGATGGAAGCGAGCGAACGGTAGGTCAAGCTGTTGAATAATGTAATGAACATTACCGTCAAGCCGTAGAGCACCTGCCCAACGGAGTTCGTAATATCCACGGCGATCAGCCCCGTTAAGTATGGCACGAACGCCATGAAGAACAGCACGAAGATCGTACACCAGACCGTCTTGTCTGAAATGGATTTTACATCGTGCCATTCACGATGCCAGTCAGCCCACATAAAAGCCAAACCGAAGAACGACACGGCAAAGGCGAGGTAGGACATCCTCAGCTCCCATACCGCGCCCCATGTCAGCGCGTCGGGCTTCGGCAGCTCCAGTACGAGGATGGTCATAATGATCGCGAGGATCGCGTCCGTGAACGCCGCGAGGCGCTCCTTTGTCATAAGCTTTTTCATTTTTGCAGATCTCTCCTGTAATCAGTGATAGTCTTGCCCGTCCAGATCGTGAACGCCCGCAAAAACGAATTCAGCTCCTGATAACCGAGCAGAAAGGCGATATCGTTGGAGGTCATCTCGGTGTTCTTGATATAGTGGATCGCGAGCATTTCACGGGTAGAGTTGAGCTGTTTCTGGAAGGTGGTGTTTTCCTCACTGAGCTTTCGCTGTAAGGTGCGGCGTGAGAGCCCCAGCCGAGCCGCGACATCCTCGATGCTGCACATCCCGCCGGGAAGCATTTCGCCGAGTGCGGCACGGACACGCGCGGAGGTAGAATCGTCCACATCGAGCTCGGCAAGCCGCTAATTCAGCTCCGGCTCAAAGTAGCTCCACATCCCCTCGTCGTAGCTGATGAAGGGCTTTTGCAAATCATCCTGCCAGAAGGTAATGGCATTTCTTGAATCTTGCGTGATGGCACAGCTTAAGTAATCCGACATAGCCTTACCGTTCGGAGGATCTATCATTTCCGCGCCGATAGCGCTGATCTCTTCCTTTGTCGCTCTGCGAATGATGTGGATGAGAAAAGCAAACTCGCACGACACCAAGAATGTCGGCTGTGTATATTCTTCGCTGTCGCCAATGATCTGGACGGTCAGGGTGTCGTCGTCCTGTGTTACAATAAACCGCATAGGTCCGATCAGCCGCTTATAGCGCGCCAGTCGCTCAATGCACATCGCGCCGTTCTTGGCACAGTAGGAGGCAAAGATCGGCGGCGAAAAGGCTTCGATCTTGTTGGTACAGGAGAGTTTGATCGGCAGGGCGTCGTCATCATTCAGTTCTCCGATTGCCGTCATAAAGCGATAGTAACCTTCCTCGGTCATCGTGGGAACACGGTGATTGAGCGCGTCGCCGGGGAGCTGTGCCTTTTTCAGCACTTCCTCCACATTGATGCCGTGATATTGCAATAGGTCTTTATATCGACCGTCAAGGATGTATTTTTGCATACATATCCTCCTGATTCGTTCGGTGTTGTTCTCATTATACACGATAGGCGCGAAGAATAAAACATCATTTCGCGCCATTTTACTGATAAATTATACTTATTTCTTTGCGCTGCCCGCAATCTGCTGATTGTAGACAAAATTGAGCATGGTTTTCTTCGGGAACATCGGAGCAAAGGTCATCATCGGCTTCTGCCATCCAGGAAGACCGGAGGTGACGTTCAGCTTGCCCTTTAACATTCCCTCGTAGCCGTCCTTTGCAACTTTGAACGGATTGACGGCATTTGCGAACAGCTTGGTATCTGAGAGACCTCCGGTGCTCGCAAAACCTGTGCGCATCGCGCCGGGCATGAGAGCCGTGACGGTAACGCCGGTGTCCTGCAGCTCACGCCACAGAGCGTTTGAGAAGCTGGTGACATACGCTTTCGTCGCGTAATAGACCGCCTGCAGGGGACCGGGCATTGTCGCCGCAGTGGAGGATACGTTCAGCACCTTGCCCTTGCGCTGGATCAGGTCGGGAAGGAACAGCTTGCACATTCTGGTCACGCACTCGACGTTGACCGCGATCATGCTCATATCCTGCTCCATCGTGCGCTCGCGGGCAAAGTCGCCCTGACCGCCGAAGCCTGCGTTGTTGATGAGATAATCGACCGCCCATCCGTTCTGTTTGCAGGTGTTGTAGACCTTCTCTACATCCGCCGCATCGGAAAGATCAGCCGCGATGGTGTTGACATTTACGCCGTATTCCTTTTCAACCTGAGCCTTCTGCTCGTCGAGTTTCTTCTGACTTCTGCCGACGAGGATCAGATCGCCGCCCGAAGAAGCGTGGAGTTTCACGAAGCATTTTCCTAAACCGCCGTAAGAACCTTTGATCAAGGCTGTTGCCATATTAGTACCTGCTGATTTGTATTCCTATAAAATGTCATTGCGAGGCAAATTGATTTGCCGTGGCAATCTCAACTGATTAGAAAGGATCGATCACCTCTCCGGTTGTGGTGGTGAAGTTCCTTTGTTGAAATCATTATATAATGAATGGCACGCAATGAGAACATCATCGCGTGCCAATAATTTGCCACCCTGTGTCATAATGAAACCTCCGCTTGGATTCGTTCCAAACGAAGGTTGATTTGTTTATGCAATGGAGTGTGTTATTCTCTGATAAACTTGTTTTCCGATTCAGGCGTGTCGGCGCTGAGATATTGCTCGACCCTCATGTGCAGGTCATACTTAATACAGAGCTGCGGGATGGACACGCCGTACTTTTCGGCGATCGCGCCAATCACGGGATTGCCGAGCGCCGCTCCGTGAGCGACGGGAGAATACGTCTCAACGATGATTCACTTGCTCTTGCAGTAGTCGATCAATTCAAAGGGCGTTTTAAGTTATTACTTGATTGATTTACCGAGCCGATAGGCTTCGCTTTCTTTGCCGGCGCCGAGCACTTCGCCGAGATTCTTCCAACCGAGGTTGCGCTCAAAGGTCTCATACCATCTGATTGCCTGACTGTAATCCGATCCGCCCGCCGTCATCAGCAGAACAGAACTTTTTGTGAATCCAGAATAGCCGAGCGCGCCGATTTCGGCATATAGTCTGTCCGCTGCTGTCTTCAGCGGTCCGGTTACTGTCCAAAAATATACGGGCGACGCAAACAAGATGACAGATGCCCCTTTGAACTCTCGATAAATGTGAGCCATATCATCCTTTTGGACGCATGGGCTTTCAGCGTCTTTCTTTCGTTTGCAACCGTTGCACCCGAGACATCCGTTGATATTCATATCCTGTAAATAGAATTCATGTACCGTGTTGCCCGCGCTGTGAGCGCCCTGTGAGAACGATTTGATCAACGATGATGTAGCGCCGTTTTTCCGCGACGCGCCGTTGATTATCAGAATATTAGCCATGATTCCTCCATATTATAATGACTTTCCGAGTTGATAGGCTCTTTCGGAATACTTGCTTCTTTGCGTCATTGACGGAGTACCGCAGCCGTAGCCGAGAACCATTCCCATGTCCTCAAAATTGATATAGCGTACAATCGTTCTGTAATGCGCAGTGAGCGCGTCAAATGTCCAGTCATCCGCGTTCCATGCGACGGTGAGCAAAGCAGATTTCAGATGTCTGCTGTTAAGGCTGCTGTTGTAAGCGCAGAAGCGGTCGACAACGATCTTGAGCTGTGCGGACATCCCGTAATAATACAGCGGTGTAGCAAAAACCACCATATCCGTATTGAGCAGTGCGCTCCGGATGACGCTGTTATCGTCTTTCTGAACGCAAGGTCCTTCATAGCCGCAGCGGACACATCCGATACAGGGATTGACCTTGAGCTTGCATACATCGATTACTTCAACTGCATGACCGCTTTCTTCCGCACCTTTCTTGAATTGCTCTGTCAAAATCGCCGTGGAGCCGTTTTTATTAGGACTTGCGAAAAGAACCGTTATCTTCATTTTTCATCACCGCTGTATACTTCTTTGGCAAGGTTGAAGGTCGCCCATGCTTTCGGCCATCCGGCATAGAACGCGGTGTGAGTGATGACCGCTGCCATTTCCTTTTGCGAAACGCCGTGATTCTTGGCGTTCATGATGTGGTATTTGAGCGAGCTGTCTGTGATGCCCTGCGCCATCAGCGCGACCACGGTGATCATGCTTCTTGTTTTGAGGTCGATATCCTCGTTGTCCCAGTTCTCTCCGAACAGAACGTCGTCGTTGAGATGCGCGAACATCGGCGCGAAATCGCCGAGCTGATCTCTGCCTGCGGTTTGAACGATCTTTTTACTCATGTTGTGTTCCTTTCATCTATCGGAGCATTATAGATTCATAGCAAAAGCTCTGATCTCGTCGAGCTTCTTTTCCGACTGATTTTCGGACCCCGCGGCGGTGAAGACTCCGGCGTTCTCAATCTGAGCATAATTCATATAACCCTCAAACTGTGCGATTGCAGACTCATACCCGCCTGATCCCATACTGAGCAGCAAGGCGGCTTTTGTTGCCTTCTGGGGCTTGCCGATACAGTACACGCGCTGGATCGCCGCCTCCATCTGAGCGGTCATGCCGAAATAATAGATCGGGGAGGCAAACACGATCATATCGCTCTCGCGGTACGCAGGCAGCAGGTTTTCAAAATCATCCTTCTGGATGCAGTTACCGTTGCCCTTTGTATGACAGTACTCGCAGCCCTTGCAGCCTGCGATATTCATTCTGCCGACATGATAGACTTCCACCTCGTGACCTGCAGATTTCGCTCCCGCGCAGAAAGCGTTGATCATTGCGGCGGTGTTTTGTTTCCTCGGGCTTCCGTTAAAAACAGCTATTTTCATATTGATACACTCCTTTTATCAATCTTCCTGATACTCTTATCATATCAAAAACCCTAATACTTGTCTACAACTATTTCCGCATGGATTTGTCAGTCCAAACGGAGAGTATTTGTTTTATTATATAAACCTAACAATATTGCTGATGTCTTTCTTTGCCTCATGTCCCGGAGCAGGCTTTGCCTTTTCATCCGCATAGCCTATCGGCATAATCAGCACCGATCTCTCGCTTTGGGGGATATTGAATGCTTCCTCCAGCTTGCTGTTGGAGAAGTAATTGCACCAACAGGTGGAGAGCCCGAGCTCGGTTGCCAGAAGCATCATATGGGTCGCAACGATGCTGACATCCTCCACGCCGGAATGAACGCTATCTTCCAAAGGATTCTTCCATTCTTCGTCCGTATCATAGGTAAAGAGCAGAACCGTTTTTGCGCCGTATCTGCAATGTGTCTGGGCGTCCAGCTTTGACAACGCTTCCTCGCTCTGTAATACATATATCCTCTGCGGCTACAGATTTTTGGCGGTCGGGGCGATATTACCGACCGTCAGTATTTGCTCCAGCTTTTCTTGTTCAATAGCTCTATCGGAAAACTTACGAACAGAAAATCTCTTTTTTGCTAATTCCATAAAAGTCATTGTCATTTCCTCCTCAATTTGCCAAGCCGACAGCCGCCGGTCTGTGTATCAAGCTTTTACTCTGCCAAGTTCCTCTCAGATAATGTATCCAAGTGATGATAAAGCCTCCCGCGAAGCCGAACACCATATTCCACCACACGATCCGATAATCGAATATCGGCAGATAACAGAGTGTGTAGGTCGTCAGCACACGGATACCGAGCGCGACCGCTGCCGTTCTGGTGATAGCGAATCCGTCTCCTGCTCCCTGAAATACGCCGAACAACGGCAGATAGATGCATTGGAGCACAAAGGCGAGCACGGTCACTCTCAGATGGTCGCGGCAGTAATCCGCAGCCTGATCCCCGATCCCGAACAATCCAATCAGACCGTCGGTAAAGGTCAGGATCAAGACCGCAATGACAGCGGTTACGGCGAGCGAAAGAATGATCGTCTGTCTTGCTCCTTGTTTGACTCGTTCCACCTTTCCCGCGCCGATATTCTGGCCGACAAAGGTGGCAAGCGCCATATAGAAAGCGTTGAGCGGCATCTGCGCGTACATCTCGATACGAGAGCCGACGGTAAAGGAGGCGGTCATCGCCTGACCGTAGCCGTTGACTGCTCTCTGGATGAACACGATTCCAAGTCCCGCGATCATCTGCTGGAGCGTTACGGGAAAGCCCATCTTTGCGATCTGTCCGATGATGACCTTATCCAATCTGAATTCTCTCTTTTTGAAGCGAAAGACCGGATAGCGGCGATACATATACACGAACGCCGCGAGGCAGGACAGCGCCTGCGAGATATCCGTTGCGATCGACGCGCCCACAGCGCCCATCCTGAATACTGCGACAAACAGCAGATCGAGCGCGACGTTGACAGCGGACGCGATCAGCAGAAAATACATACTCGCCTTGCTGTCGCCGACGCTGCGGAGAAGCGCCGCCACGATGTTATAACCGAACTGGAAGATCAGCCCAAGGCAGTAAACGCTGAAATACCCGATCGCCATATCCAAAAAGCTGTCGGGAACCGCCAGCAGATATTTGAGTGTCGGCGCGCCGAGAACCAAACCGATCACGGTCATGACAACTCCCATCAGCATCAGCAGGGTAACGGATACGGCGGACGCCTTTCTCATCTCTTCGGTCTTTCCCGCACCGAAATACTGTGAGGTCAGCACGCCTGCTCCGGCGGAAAAGCCGTTCGCTACCGCAAGGAACAGAAAGGTTAAGCTGCCAGTTGTCCCCACTGCGGATAGAGCCGCTTCGCTTGCAAAGTTGCCGACCACGATGGTGTCGACCGTATTGTATAACTGCTGTAACAGCAGACCGATGAAAACAGGCAGGGAGAACACCAATATCTGTTTCCACGGCGTGCCGCTTGTCATATTCTTTGTCATATTACCACCCGACCATTTTCCGAAAAAACTTTGTTTTCCTCTTTTCTTTTTCTCCATTATAGTATATAATGGTCATAAAGTCTAATACGAAATCGGTTAGGAGGTCATAACCAAATGATTATGTTAAATAACAATCTGCACATCTTCATCACGGCAGCAGAGACCGGAAGTCTGACCGATGCGGCAAAGAAGCTGTATGTGTCGCAGCCCGCCATCAGTCAGGCGATCAAAAAGCTCGAAGAAGAACTCGGCGTCAAGCTGTTCATACGAAATAAGCGGAGCAATCTCATCCTGACCGATGTTGGAAAAGAGATACTCACGCTTGCGAATCAGATGTATGATCTTGAAAATCGGCTCTATCAGACGGCGTATGAGGAAAACCACCTGATGAGCGGTATCGTCCGTATCGCTTCCGTGCCGCTCGGCACCTCGCTGATCCTGTCACGGATCCTGCCAATATTCAAAAAACAGTTTCCCGATGTAAAAGTCGAACTCTTTGAAAGTAATCCTCTGGAAGTCAAGAATATGGTGCTCGATTACAAGGCGGATATCGGCATCAGCATTTCGCCGTATCTCGGACTGGAACACAAGCCGCTGATGAAGGACAGGATGGTGAGCATCGACCGCGAACGCTCTGTTGATCTCAATTTAAGAAAGGACTGCTCTGATCTCGTATTCTGCCGTGTAGCATATGAATCCGTATCGGAACAGTTGAAGGGAAAAAGCGTTGACCTTACGCACTCGCTGGTTGTCGAAGCGGCGAGCACGCAGATCAATATGGTCGCCGGCGGAAACGGAACGGGCGTTATCTC
This sequence comes from Ruminococcus sp., assembly GCA_045130495.1. GTDB lineage: Bacteria > Bacillota > Clostridia > Oscillospirales > Acutalibacteraceae > Ruminococcoides. Next base: position 9,435 of record JBGUPW010000015.1, read on the forward strand.
TGAGCTAATGCTTTCAAGCATCCCCAACGAGCTGGTGATGGGCAGTGTCAAGCCGGAGATGGAAATGGAGATCAGCCTCATCACGCACGATTTCAACGAGCTCTCAACAGCGGCAAAGCGCACGACCGATATGATTCTTGAGAGAGTGAACCATATTTAAAACACAACCTCCGCTTGGATTTGTCAGTGGTATGCTTTCTAAAGTAGATAAGGCGCCATAGAAATGTGACGCCTTTTCTTTTTTTTTGATAAATCCAAAATAAGGAATTATAATAAGTACGTAGCCTAAATATATATTTTTCTAATCGTAAAGATTAGTTCGGTTTGGCGCCGGTAAAAGTATCGGTCGGGTTCGCCTTTGGTGGACGCTGACGGTTAATGACGCGGGTTTTCTTCCCGCGTTTGGAATCCGACTTGTTATTTCGATTTGTCGGGTAATGTTCCTCTCGCTGAGATGCTTAGAACAGAATGGTTCGGACAGGAGAAGTGCGTCCGAACGACAATTTAATAA
>JBGUPW010000016.1:0-5022 GCA_045130495.1 Ruminococcus sp.
GCTCCTACAGCGCGGGCGGCACGAACACACAGTTCTACAGCGTGCGCATTTACATTCAGCGCAATATGATACAGGAAGCCGAAAAGGTGCTCGACAGCACCCCCGAGGGCAACCGCACCGCAGAATGGCACTATCTTAAAGGAATGTGCGCTTTCCGCAAGGGCTGGAGCGATCAGGCAACTACATATTTTACGACCGCCGTCAATATGGATCCGAACAATCCGGAATACCGTGCCGCGCTGAACAATGTTACAAATCAGCGCAGCTATAACTACAGCGGCTACAGCACAGGCAACGCAGCGGGACCCGGCGGAGGCGACTGCTCATGCTGCGATGTTTGTACCGCGTTGATGTGCGCAGACTGCCTTTGCAGCTGTTGCAGATAGGGCGGATCGGCAAAATGAAAAAATCCAAAAGCATAATCCAAAAGCCCGCGTTCCGCTTAGCCTTTTGTTCCGTTACCGCGGCTGTTGAGGTCGTATTTTTACTGATCGCAGGGTTTTCGGGCGTCGGAACCTACGCGCTTCCGTGCTTTGCGGGCTTGTTCACCATAGCCGTAGTTATCGAGTACAATTGCAAATGGGCGCTCGGAGTTTACGCCGTTGCCGCCGTGCTGGCTTTCCTTTTGTCGGGAAACAAAGAGGCGGCGCTGATGTTCACGGCGTTTTTCGGGTATTATCCCATTCTTAAAAACGTGCTTGACAGGCATATAAAAAACGTTGTCGTGCGTTGGATAGTAAAATTCGCGGTGTTCAACGCGGCGGCTGTCGGTTCTTTTTTCGCGGCGGTAAATCTGCTTTCTGTCCCCGCGTCCGAGTTTACCATATTCGGAGTTTATCTTCCTCTCGTGTTTTTGTTGGCGGGAAACGTGTTTTTCCTGATTTACGAAATTGCTGTAAACGTATTTGTCAAATTCTATGTGCAAAAGCTGAGACCCGCCATGTTCGGCAGGTATATTTGAACAATCAGAAGGAAAGGTGATATGATGAAATCGAAACTGTTTGCGCGAATACTCTGTATAGTGTTATGTCTCACGCTGATAGGGTCAGTGCTTCTCGTCGCTATTCCCATGATCACAGGCGATGCCGCGACGTTCGCTCCCGTAAAGGACGGCGGAGGCACCATCACGGAAGACTATGTAAACCTGCGCTCGGGCGCGGGAGAAAACACCTCGATCGTTACGGTTATGAGGGTCAACACAAGGGTGACTTTTGTTGACGCCACGCTGTATAACAACGACTGGTACAAGGTCAAGGAGCTGACCTCAAACAAAACGGGATATGTCAAGCAGGCTTATGTTGCCGCCGACGCTTCCGTTGCATCAAAAATCAAGCTCTGCGTTTCAAAGGCTTCAACTTATGTCGGCTGTCAGTACGCTTTCTGGCAGACGGGAGCCGCCAAGCCGAGCTGGAAAAGCTCAAACACATCGGTCGCGGTCATTGACCAAAACGGCATTGTTACCGCCAAAAGAGCGGGAACAGCAAAAATCACGGTATCCGAAGGCTCAGACAGCGCGTCCTGCACTTTGACAGTCAGCAACGGAAGCTCAACGGGTATTTCATCGGCTTCTCTTAATATCCCGCTCGGAAACACTGCGGTTCTCACCGCAAAAACAAGCGGAGTAGGCTGGTTTTCCTCAAATCCGAACGTGGCGTCCGTAAGCGGCGGAAAAGTTACCGCAAAGGCGATGGGCTACGCCACGATAAGCGCCTACACCTCAAGCGGCGCTTCAACCTGTCTTGTTCAGGTGACAGATCAGCCGCAGTCATCTAAAATCAAGATCTGCGCGACAACAGCCTCCTCTTATGTGGGCTGTCAGTACGCTTTCTGGCAGACGGGCGCTTCAAATCCGAGCTGGTCAAGCTCAGATACATCTGTCGCGGATATCGACAGCAACGGCGTTATGACCGCAAAAAAGGCGGGTACAGCCACGATCTACTGCACCGAGGGAAACGAGGTCGCATACTGCAAATTCACGGTATATTCGGGCGTAGCCACAGGCATTTCGGCTGAATCAATGCTTTTGATAAACGGCTCCACGGGCAAGCTCACCGCCAAATCGGCGAATGTAAACTGGTATTCGTCCAACAAAAATGTCGCCACGGTCATAGGCGGCATAGTGACAGCCAAGGGAACGGGCTACGCCACGATAAGCGCCTACACCTCAAACGGCGCTTCGACCTGTCTTGTTTACGTCACAGGCGGCGCGCAGACCTCGTCGATCAAGCTCTGCGCTGCACAGGCTTCAAGCTATGTCGGCTGTCAGTACGCTTTTTGGCAGACGGGCGCTTCAAAGCCTACATGGTCAAGCTCCAACCCGAATATAGCCGATATTGATTCAAAGGGCGTCCTCACTGCTCACGCGGCGGGCGTGACCACGATAAGCTGCTCCGAGAAGGGTTCGGTTTCCACCTGTAAATTCACGGTGAGAAACGGCACCGCGACGGGTATTTCAAGCGCAGGACTTTCAATCGAGGTCGGCAAAACCGCCACGCTGACCGCTAAAACGAGCGGCGTGAGCTGGTACTCATCAAATACGAATGTCGCCACAGTCAGCGGCGGAACGGTCACAGCCAAGGCGGTAGGCTATGCAACGATTAGCGCATACAATTCAAACGGCGCTTCGACCTGTCTTGTTCAGGTGACGGCGGCAAGCCAGCCCGACCCCGAGCCCGAACCGACGACCGTGCTGCGCGGATATATAACGGGCGACTACGTAAATTTGCGCAGCGGCGCGGGAACAAGCTTCTCGATCATCGCTGTTCTGCCCGAGAAAACCGAATTTACCTTCCTCAGCGAAACGCTGTACAATACCAACTGGTATCACATCAAGCTCGACAGCGGCGTAACAGGCTACGTCAGCAAAACCTATGTTGAAAAAATAATCCCTCCGACTATCACTCTCTGCGCTAAAACCGCTTCTACATATGTCGGATGTCAGTACGCTTTCTGGCAGACGGGAGCGGAGTATCCCGAGTGGAAAAGCTCCGATACCTCTGTTGCAACTGTAGATCAAAACGGAATCGTCACCGCCAAAAAAGCGGGAACAGCCGTTATCAGCGCTTCCGAAGACGGCGGGATCGGAACCTGCACACTCACCGTCAAAAAAGGTACCGCCACGGGCATTTCGCCCACCACGCTCACCCTTGCGGCGGGCAAGACCTCAAAGCTTACCGCGAAAACAAGCGGAGTAAGCTGGTTCTCCTCCAACAAAAACGTAGCCACAGTCAGCGGCGGAACCGTTACCGCAAAGAGCACGGGCTACGCCACAATAAGCGCCTACACCTCAAACGGCGCTTCCACCTGTCTTGTTAAGGTCACAGAGGGAACAGGCACGATCAAGTTTCTCGTGAGCGGAGCCTCAACTTATGTCAACTGCAAATACGCCGTTCCTCACACCAACGGAAACGGCGCGAGCTGGACAAGCTCCAACACAAGCGTTGCCACCGTTGACAGCAACGGCGTCGTCACCGCAAAGGGGGCGGGAACCGTTACGATCAAGGCTACCAACTCCGTTTCGACCGCAAGCCTTTCATTAAAGATTTCGAGCGGCTCGTCCACGGGCATTTCGCTCACAAGCTCCAAGATCGCGGCGGGCAAGTCGATTCTTCTCGGCGCTGACAGCTATGTAAACTGGTTCTCCTCGAACACAAACATAGCCACCGTTGAAAACGGCGTTGTTAACACTAAGTCAGCGGGCTACGTGACAATCAGCGCGTACAACAGCTACGGCGCTTCAACCTGTCTGCTTCATGTAACGGAGCCCGACAGTATCCGCTTTGTATATTCCAGCCCCAACAGCGCACCCAAAAACTCGACCGTAACCTTCAAGGCTATTACCGACAAGAGCAGAACGGCAGTTAAATTTGTGGTGAGCAATGGCTCGACCTCTTACACAGTTAACGCCACAAGCAAGGTGTCCGACGGCAATACCTACATCTGGTCGGGCAGCAAGGCGCTGGGCACTGCGGGCACGTGGTCGGTCAAGGCTTACTCCAAGACTGCGTCCACCGACTTTGTCGCTACCTCCGGAAACGGCGAGGGAGAGGTATTCGTCACAAACTCGACCAGCTCCACGGCGACCGTGACGGGCGAGAGAAGGGCGAGCGATAAGGTAATAGAGCTTATCGCATATTTTGAAGGCTTCCTTTCATCGCTTACGGGCGACTACATCACGGGCGACCCGACTATCGGACACGGAAAGGTTATTTGGGAGAACGAGCAGTTCTACAACAACCTCACCAGAAACGAGGCGTTCGCATATCTTTATCAGACTGTAAACGAGGGTCCCTACACCACCGTTACAAACGATTTCCTCACAACAAACAATGCTAAATTCAATCAGCAGCAGTTTGACTCCTTAGTTTGCTTCGCTTACAACGTAGGCGCTTACGCTTTGACGGGCGACTCCATATTGAAGAGCGCGCTGCTCGGCAGCTCATCGGGCGGAACCGTCACCGCAGGCGGAGCGGGATATATCAATTCCTCCGACGTTAACCTGCGTTCGGGTCCCGGAACAAAATACGACGTTATCGCTTCAATGACCTACAACACGGCGTTTACATTTGTGGACGCTAAGCTCTACAACAGCAGTTGGTACAAAATCAGGCTGACCAACGGCACAGAGGGCTATGTTTATGCGGATTATGCCTCAGCCTCCGGCAGCGTGAAGGATCTTAACAAAACCGACAAGTCCACGTTCACCCAAAGATTGCTTCAATTTCACCATGCTTCGGGCGACTGCTATTACGGTCTGCTCTGGAGACGCGTTGACGAGGTCGAAATGTTCTTTTACGGCGATTACGAGCCCGACGGCGAGAACAACAAGTACGGAATGTATTTCCGCTGCGCTAACGATCCCTCTTTCGGAATAGGCTGACGCTCTGCAAATTATCACAGTAAAATAATTCCCATACAGCAAAATAATTACTATATAGTCCAGCGGTGAAATGTCAAGATAAAAAATAGGAACAAAAGAGTATAAATACGCTCTTTTAGGCAAAAAACGGAACTCCCACCTAA
>JBGUPW010000017.1:0-13086 GCA_045130495.1 Ruminococcus sp.
AACCGCGTGCGCCTGTTCGTCGGTGGTGACGTCATCCTCCAAGGTGACTGAATTTGAGTAGCTTTTGGCTTCCTCGCGTTCGGCACGGACAGGGCTGTTGTCGATACCGTTGGCGTAGTTGTGGCACTGGACGCTAATTTTGTCGCCCAGCAGATTGCGGAGCGCGTTCACGTCAAACTTCGCAAGTTCTCCTATGGTGCGGATACCGAGCTTTGTCAGCTTGTTTGCCGTTGCGCCGCCGATAAAGAGCAAGTCTCCGACGGGCAGCGGCCACATTTTTGTCGGAATCTCATCGGGAAAGAGCGTGTGTACCTTATCGGGTTTCTCAAAATCGCTCGCCATTTTCGCACACAGCTTGTTTTCTCCGATGCCGACGTTGACGGTAAAGCCCAGCTCGTCGCGGATTTTGTCCTTGATTTCATAGGCGAGGGCGATCGGGTCGGGATAGATGTGTTCCGTCCCGGTGAAATCGAGAAAACACTCGTCAATCGAGAACTCCTCTACCACAGGCGCATAGCTGCGGCAGATGTCCTTGAACGCCTTGGAACAGGAGGAGTAGAGCTTGAAATCGGGCGGCGCGATCACCAAAGAGGGACACTTGCGCAGCGCCATGCCGATCGGTTCGCCTGTTTTGATATTGTATTGTTTCGCGGGGATCGATTTTGCCAGAACAACGCCGCGCCTGCTCTCGGGGCTTCCGCCGATCACGGACGGAATCAGCCGCAAGTCCGCTTCGCCGTTTTTGACGCGGCGTGTTGATTCCCAGGAGAGAAACGCGCTGTTGACGTCGATGTGAAAAATTAACCGTTTCATAAGATGATTATAGCTTGTTAAAAGGGGAAATGCAAGCGGAAAACTACACGGATTTATCACATTTATTGTTGTCGCGCACTACGGAAAGTATCTGCTTGCTGATGACATTCGGAATAGACAGTACTTCTTCCAGCGCCAACTGTTCAGCTTCCTTTCGGGTTTTACATTGTACATCATTTACTGTAATCAATTCAATAGTAACTCTATACTTTTTCATAATCTGATTTGACCTCAAAAGAAAAGACAAAAAGAAAACACTTCACCTGAAGCAGTTTCTTTTTGTCTTTTCATTTTTTTCTTTATAGGAATTTTCTCTGCCCCGCCGTTGATGGAAGTGTCGTCAAGAAGAATTTTTTTCAAAGGCGGGAGAAAGCGCCCACTGGCGCTTTTTTACCACACTGCCATTAAATATCCTGATTATGGAATTGTCAAGGCAAAAATGACTATTTATTTGAGCAACAAAGTCATCAACAAATACTCATAAAGATGTGATATATTATGATTAAAATATTTTCATTCGAACAGGAGAATGAACCATGGATAATAAAGAAAACCTCGAAAACTGCCGTTTTGTACTTGCAGTCATGAAAACCAAGCAGGATCTTCGTTTTCAGGCGCTTAGACTGATTCATTATATTATTTACCGCGTGATTTGTGATGATCAGGATTTGCAGACCTTCCAAGGCTCTGTCACAGAGCTGGCGGAAGCGTTTCAGATACCGCGCAGCAATCTGTACAGGGATATTGACTCGCTCAGCGATCAGCTCCATTCGACGTCTATGATCACAGGTCACAAAGACCCTCGGAAAAGCTGGAAGATCGTTACATGGATGAGTAAATCCGGCTATGACGGGAAGGGGTTATACACTTTTAAGCTGTCCTACAGCATAGTCGATTACGTTAAGGGAATCAAGCAGATGTTTGATGAAGAATTTCATCTGACGCTTTTGAAGTTCAGCTCTATCTACGCGATTCGTATTTACGAGATCGTTTCAGCGGACAGATTTTTTCAGAGGGGTGTCAACCCGGAATATGAGATTGATGATCTGCGGTACTGGCTGGATTGTGAGAAGAAGTATAAAAAGACAAACGATTTTTACAAATATGTGATTGAAACGGCTGTCAGAGATATTAACAGCTATTTATCCACGAAGATGACGGCAGTAACGATTAAGGTAGGACGTAATATTTCACGGATTCGGTTTGAGCTTTCATCGGATAAACAACCGGAAGGTTCAAATTTGGATCTCGCGTGATGAAAAAGGGATAAAGGTCCAAATTTGGATCTCAGGGCAGCAAAAGGCAGGTGAGGAATTTTGAGTGATGAGAACAGTCTGATCGGCAATGAAAACAATCATGTGGTCATGGATAATCGTTTGATTGAATCCAAACAGATGATGCCGCTCAACGCTGCCAAGATCGTGCGGATGGCGATTGCGAAGATTACATATGAGGACGAAATATTCCGCACCTATAGCTGCTCAATTACAGAGCTTGCCGAATTTTTGCGAGTATCAAAAAGTAATCTTTACCGCGATATCCGGGGAATCTGCGATGTTTTGGAGCGGAGCCGCGTGTTTGTCGGAACAGATGACCCTGCACATCCATGGAAACGGCTGCAGTGGATTGACTACGCGAGATATGACGGTAATGGTATGGTTTCAATGCGCTTATCCAAGGATCTATCTTTCAGAAGGTGCATGAATACCGCTACGGTTCGGTCGTACTTGCCGAGGTGATCCATATTTACCGCGGAGTGTACCATCTCAGGATGCCCAACGGCTGCCGAGGCGCGATGTTTTTCAATAAGGCGCTTCTCAGAACCAGAGTCAGAGAAGGGGACATGGTGACAGCGATCGTTATTGGCTTCAGCGAAAACGACGATGCGGTAAAGTGCTCGTTGAGATGAGAAAACAAGCAATTGTAAAATGCCGAGTGGTTGTAAAGACCGTTCGGTTTTTTCTGATTTTACAGTAATTCTACAGTTCATTATTCTTATGAAATTTTATTGACAATCATTTAGTTTTCTAGTATCATAAGATAAGCTAAACAGGTGTTTGGAGAGGACAAAATGAAAATTGAGCATATTGCTATGTATGTAAATGACATAGAAGCAACAAAAGAATTTTTTGTTTTATACCTTGGCGGAAAAGCAAATAATATGTATCACAATAAAAGAACAGATTTTCGTTCATACTTTATTTCTTTCGATGATGGCGCAAGGCTGGAAATAATGAATAAACCGAAGTTGTCGGATATAAAAAAAGACATCAATCGCACGGGGTTTATCCATATTGCATTTAGCGTTGGAAACAAAGAGAAGGTTGACGAATTAACAACTATTCTAAAAGCCGCGGGATTTGAAGTGGTAAATCCCCCTCGTACAACCGGAGATGGGTATTACGAAAGTTGTATCGTTGCTATTGAGGGGAATCAAATAGAGATTACTGTTTGATAAATGTCGAGTTAAACGTATAATATTGACATTGAAAAGCATATATAACAGGAGCAATTATGAATAGAAAAATTAATCCCTGCTCGATGGAGCATATCAAAGAATACGGCGAAATATACGCAAAGGCGTTTTCAGGCGAGCCTTGGAAGGATCATTGGACAGTTGAGAATGCCACGATGCATGTCAGAGAGTTGTTGGAGTCTAATACCGCCTACGGCCTTGAATGCGTTATTGACGGCGAAATAGCCGGTTTTATACTCGGCAGCTCAATGCTTTTCTCTTACGGAAGAGCATTTGAGATCCATGATCTTGCGGTCGATCCTGCTTATCAGCGCAGAGGGATTGCAAAGCAGTTGATGGATAATCTGTTGTCGGATATCAAGGAGCAAGGCATGGTCGGCGTTCATCTGATTACCGCGAGAGAAGGCTCCCTGCCTGCCTTCTACGAAAAATTTGGATTCAGTAAAGAGAAGCGCGTTATGTTGATGGGAAGAGAATTATAAAGTATATGGATTAAACGAGGTGTTATTATGGAGAACAAGAAACTGAACTGGGCGGTATTGGGCGTCGGCGTGATCGCCAATGAAATGGCACAGGCATTACAAAAGATGGGCAAAAAGCTCTACGCTGTCGGCAACCGCACTTACGAAAAAGCGGTCACGTTTGCCGAAAGATACGGCGTTGAAAAGATATACGATACCATCGACGAGATGTTCACGGACGAGAACGTGGATATCATCTATATCACCAGTCCGCATAATACTCATTACGCCTATATGAAAAAGGCGCTTGAAAACGGCAAGCACCTTTTTGTTGAGAAGTCGATCACCCTCAACTCGCGCGAGCTGGACGAGATGATCGCGCTTGCCAAGAAAAAAGACCTGATCCTCGGCGAGGCGGTGACGATTTGGCATATGCCGCTGTACAAGGAGCTGTGGCGTATTGTCAATAGCGGCGAGCTGGGAAGGGTGCAGATGATCACCGTTAACTTCGGCAGCTTCAAGGAATACAACATGAATAACCGCTTCTTCAATATGAACTTAGCGGGCGGCGCGATGCTCGATATCGGCGTATACGCGCTGAGTATCGTCCGCAGCTTCATGAGCAAATCGCCGACGGATGTTGTCAGTCAATGGAAGCCCTCGCCGACCGGCTCGGATGAACAGGCAACGATCCTGCTGAAAAACGGCTTGGGCGAGATGGCGACAGTCGCCCTCTCGATGCACTCAAAGCAGCCGAAACGCGCGATGATCAGCTGTGAAAAAGGCTATATCGAGATCATGGAATTCCCGCGCGCCGACAAAGCGGTCATCGTAAACGCAGAAAGCGGTGATCTCAGGGAAATCAATGCAGGCGAGACCGCCAACGCCCTCTATTATGAAATGCAGGATATGGAAGAAGCCGTCCTCACCGGCGACGTTTCTGTCCTCAAGCTCGGTTACAGCAAGGACGTCATGGAGATCATGACAAAGCTCCGCAAGGATTGGGGTATGCGATACCCGAACGAAATATGGTAAAACACGACCTCCGCTTGGCAAGCGGAGGTTTTATAATGACACAAAGTGGCACAAATTGATTAAATCATTGGCGCGCGATGATGTTCTCATTGCGTGCTTTTTTATGTATAATAAACTCAACAAATGAAAACACAACTCAGGAGGTACTTATTATGGCAACAGCATTGATCACAGGTTCTTACGGCGGTTTGGGAAAATGCTTCGTGAAGCTTCACGCATCGGCAGGCGGTGACCTGATCCTCGTCGGCAGAAGTCAGAATAAACTCGACGAGCAGAAAGCTCAGGTAGAAAAGGAATACAAAGTTAAGGTCAACACCATCGCGGCAGACTTATCAAAAGCGGTGGACGTTGAGAAGGTCTACAACACCTGCAAGGAAAACGGCTGGAAAATTGACTATCTCATCAACAACGCGGGCTTCGGCGGTCAGGGCGACTTTGCCCGTGAGCGCACGATGGAGCAGGATATGAGCATGATCGCGGTCAACGTCGAGTGCGTGACCAGAATGTGCAAGCTGTTCCTGCCCTACCTGATTGAGCGCAAGGGCAAGGTGCTGAACGTGTCCTCCACCGCGGCGACAATGCCAGGTCCATTACAGGCGGTCTACTACGCGACTAAGGCGTATGTCACCAGCTTTTCAAACGCTCTGTGGCGTGAGCTTCAGGACACCGGCGTGACCGTTACTGCTCTCATGCCCGGCGCGATGCAGACAGGCTTTGCCAACGCGGGCGGTCTGTCCGATACAAAAATGTTCCAAAATGCAGTTGATCCGTTCAAGGTCGCAAAGGACGGTTACGAGGGTATGCTCAAAGGAAAGCTGAATGTCACATCGGGCTTACCCGGATGGCAGACACCGATGATGAAGCTCGCTCCATTGTTCCCGAAAAAAACAATGCTCAACTTCGTCTACGATCAGCAGAGTGCAGGCAGCGCGAAAAAATAATTCTTTGGCGCAAAATGATGTTTCGTTTTGCGCAAAAATCGTGTATAATTGATTTATCAAGTAATAGGCGGTGCGAAAATGAAAAACTATATTCTCGACGGTCGCTATAAAGACCTTTTACAATATCACGGTATCAATGTGGAGGAGGTACTGAAAAAGGCGCAGCTTCCCGGCGACGCTCTGAATCACAGAACTCCGACAATGACCGAGGAGGGTTATTACCGTTTTATGACGGCAATCGGAGAATTATCTGATGACGATGCCCTCCCGATAAAGCTCTCCTGCACCAACAAAATTGAAGCGTTTTCGCCGCCGATCTTTGCTTCCTACTGCGCCAAGAATGGAGCAATGTGCATTGAGCGTTTGGCTCGCTACAAACGGCTGATCGGACCGATGCAGTTCATCGTGACACAAAATGAGGATACCTTGACCGTTGAGATCATCGGCGACAGCAAAGAACTCATGCAGCCGACTTTTCTGGTGTCCTGTGAGTTTGCGTTCTTGATCAACATCATCCGCAGAGCGACAAAGGAAGAAATCAGCGCCGTTAAAGCAGAAATGATAGAGCCGCCGAACAATAATGCCGTTGCGGATTATTTGGGTTGCGCAATCTCAGAGAGCAAGCGCAACGCAATCACCTTCCGACAAAATGATTTACAAAAGCCTTTCATCAGTTATGATGATGGTATGTGGAGCTACTTTGAGCCGGAGCTGAACAAACGTCTTGCGGAGCTTGACGTTGAGGAAAGCACAAGCGGAAGAGTGCGTGCAGCTCTCACTGAGCTTCTGCCCGGCGGTATGAGCAGTATTGAGGACGTTGCGGCAAAGCTCGGACTGTCCCGACGCACTTTACAGCGCAAACTCAGCGAAGAAAACACTACCTTCCAGAAACAGCTCAACTCCGTCCGTGAAACGCTGGCGATCCACTATATCAAAAACACCGAAATGACCTCAAACGACATCGCCTTTCTGCTCGGCTATCAGGAGCTCAACTCCTTTCTCAGAGCGTTCACGATTTGGACAGGCAAGACGATAACAGATTACAGGAGGGATTTGCAGAAATGAAAAAGCTGATGACTAATGAGCGCCTATTTTATAATAATTCGAAAAGAACAAGGTTAATGTCATATGAGACACGAACTTGAGCATTTCAAAATTGGATATTCCTACGGCGGCAATCAGGATTGGTTTCCAACGCTTATGATGCGGCTGGAGGGCTGCGGCGCTGAGACAGCCTGCGACAGCAGCGTATATTTTGCGCTTCACAGAGGCTTAACGAAAATCGCTCCTCCAAACGTCGCAAAGCTAAGCCGTGACGACTATGTTCGTTTCGCCTATGAAATGAAACCCTACCTTTTGCCGCGTATGTCGGGAATAGACAGGCTTGAAATATTTACGGACGGCTACGCCGAATTCTTGCGCGACCGCGGAGAAACAAGGCTCAATATGGAACAGTTCAGCGGTGACGAGCCATACGAAAAAGCGCGTGAGATCGTTATGCGGCAAATCAACTGTGGATATCCGTTACCAACGCTTATACTCAATCACAGCGATCGCAGATTTAAGGACTATGTATGGCATTGGTTTTTGATAAACGGCTACGACGACTCGGAGAATGGCTTTTTAGTAAAGGCTGTCTCCTACAGCAGTTACCGATGGCTCAGCCTGAAAGCTCTCTGGAACACGGGATATCATAGGCGCGGAGGATTTGTACTTTATCATATAGAATGAACTGAGAAAATCCGCAAAGGAAACTAAAGCTTTTCTGTGACGACTGTACCCGCTGCGACAAACGCGAACAATAAAACTGACCTCCGTTTGGAACTAATCCAAGCGGAGGATTCGCTTTAATACGAATGGTTACAAAAAACTTCAAAAACATATTGACACTGTGTAAATTATATGTTATATTATAGTTACACCGTGTAAATTATATTTTGAAAAGAAGGTGATTTTTATGCCAAAGGTAACTGAGGAACATAAGGAAAATCGCAAGCAGGAGATCATCGATGCCTGCGAAAAGATTTATAAGGAAAGAGGCTTCACTGCCGTCAACATCAAGGAGATCAGCACAGCGACCATCTTTACCCGTCCGGCGATCTATTCCTATTTTGAGACCAAGGATGAGATTTTGCTCGCGCTTTTGAATCGGGAGTACGCAAAATGGATATCCGCTCTGGAGAAGATTGAACAGCAGATTAAACAGGGCGACAGAGAGGGTACCGCCTCACTGATTGCGCATACACTCGACGACAGAGAGATACTCCTGCGAATCCAGAACATGAATCTCTTTGAAATGGAGATCAACTGCCGGGTAGAAAGACTCGCCGAGTTCAAGGTGCTGTACCGTACAGTGGTCGAAACGCTGACAAGAATCGCTCAGGCGTACAGTCCTCACAGCACAGAGGAAGAGATCACTCGTTTCTGCATGAACTTCAATTCTTTTCTGTTCGGCGTATACCCGTTTGTCTATCACACAGAAAAGCAGCTGAAAGCGATGGAGATTGCCGATGTGCCACATTTTGATACCACCATATTTGAGATGGCATACGGATGCCTGTTAAAACTCTTGCCATAAAAAAGGAGACTATACGATGAAAAGACTGATTGCATTACTGGCTATTATTGCCCTGACCCTTACTTTTGTCGCTTGCTCTTCCGACAGTAATAGCGACAATACAACTGCACAAAGCAAAGAAGAAACTTCTGCTCAACCCAATGAAGCGAAAGAAAACACCCTTGCAAAAGATGATGCGGTGAGTGGAAAAAGTCTTGTTGTCTATTTCTCCCAAACCGGTAATACCAAGGGCGTAGCGGATAAGATTGCGGCTGTTACCGGCGCAGATACCTATGAAATACTCGCCGCTCAGCCGTATTCCGACGACGATCTGAACTATAACAATGACGACAGCCGTGCCACTAAAGAGCAAAACGATAAAACTATACGTCCCGAGATCGGGAGTGAACAGCTTGACTTGAGTGCGTATGACACCATCTATCTCGGTTATCCGATTTGGTGGGGACAGGCGCCGCGTATCATGGATACCTTTGTGGAAAGCTATGACTTTACCGGCAAAACGGTGATCCCGTTCTGTACCTCCGGCAGCTCGGATATCGGTTCCACGGGGGATGATCTCGAAGCGAACGCGGGCAGCGGCAACTGGCTCAAGGGCAAACGGTTCGCCGGCGGCACAACTCAAGCCGAGGTGGAAGAATGGCTCACAACATTCCAATAATTGAAGAAAAATCATCTTGATAAAAAGGAGAGATCATCATGTTAGGTAATTTCAGCTACAAAAACGCAACCAAGCTCTATTTCGGAGACGACTCTTTGCAGTATCTCAATGACGAACTGCCAAGGTTCGGTAAGACAGTCCAGCTCATTTACGGCGGCGGCTCCGTGAAGAAGAACGGTATCTATGACGCGGTTGTCGAGATACTTAAAGCGAACGGCAAAACGATCGTCGAGGACGCGGGCGTCATGCCCAATCCCACCGCGGATAAGCTGCGCGAGGGCGTCAAAATAGCACGTGAGAACAAGGTCGATTTGTTGCTTGCGGTAGGCGGCGGCTCCTGCTGCGACTACGCAAAAGCAGTGTCTGTTTCCGTTAACTGTGACGACGATCCGTGGGAGAAGTATTACATCCGCTTTGAAGAACCCGACTGTGAGATTGTTCCCGTAGGCTGTATCCTCACGATGGCAGGCACCGGCTCCGAGATGAACGCCGGCGCGGTCATCACCAACCATGAGCAAAAGCTAAAGATAGGTCATGTTTTCGGCGAGGAGGTCATGCCGAAGTTCTCCATCCTCAACCCAAAGTTCACAATGTCTCTGCCGAAGCGACAGATGGTATCGGGCATTTACGATATCTTCAATCATATCTGCGAGCAGTATTTCTCCGGTGAGGACGATAACACCTCCGACTATATTGCCGAAGCGCTGATGAAATCCGTCATACACAGCTCGCTGATTGCCGTTGAAAACCCGAATGATTATGAAGCGCGTTCCAACATTATGTGGACCGCGACTTGGGCGCTCAATACGCTTATCTCGTGCGGAAAAACCACTGACTGGATGGTGCATATGCTCGGTCAGGCAGTCGGCGCGATCACCGACGCGACCCACGGTATGACGCTTGCGGCGGTATCTCTGCCTTACTACAGAACCATTATGCCTTACGGCTTGAAGAAGTTTGTCCGCTTTGCGACCGAGGTGTGGGGCGTATGTCCCGACGGTAAAACCGATGAAGAAGTCGCAAGCGAAGGGCTTCTCGCTATGGAGAACTGGATGAAGCAGCTCGGCGTTGCTATGAATCTCAGCGAACTCGGCGTTACCGAGGATATGATTGAGGCGATCGCCGACGCGACCATTATCCTCGACGGCGGATATAAGGTATTCACCCGCGACGATGTCGTGGAAGTATTGAAGAAAAGTTTGTAATATCGGGAGTGTTCAATATGAGTAAAAAGTTAGTAGCATACTTTTCCGCAAGCGGTGTCACCGCAAGGGTAGCCAAAAATCTGGCGTCTTCCGCAGGAGCTGATCTGTACGAAATCAAACCGTCTGTGCCGTATACCAAAGCCGACCTCGACTGGACGAATAAACAGTCGAGAAGCTCGGTAGAGATGCGCGACAAAAACTCACGTCCGGCGCTCGCTGATACCGGCGCGAATATCGCGGCTTACGACACCATCTTCATCGGCTTCCCGATTTGGTGGTACATTGCGCCGACAATCATCAACACATTCTTAGAGGCGTATGATTTCAGCGGCAAGAAAATAATTCTGTTTGCAACCTCGGGCGGCTCCGGTTTTGGTAAAGCAGTCGATAGCTTACAGCCGAGCGCGCCCAACGCAAAGATCATCGCCGGAGAAATCTTCAACGGTAGCCCAAATGAAAAGAAACTGAAAGCATTTGCGGATAAATACTGAAAACAACCTTTGAAAAGGCGGTGTAGTATGAAAGCGAAAAAGACAATCAAGCGTGTGATCGATGTTTTGATGCTCGCCGTAATGCTTCTGCTCATGGCGATCTTTCTATCGACGCGTCCGGTAATGTTGTTGATCGCAGCGGCAAACAGCTGAAAGTCGATGATGACGGTAAGGTAGAGGTGAAAAAATCCGACGGCACTGTTATCAAGGTTGACGCCGATACCGTCCGTAAAACGATCGAACAGCAGAAAACCGAAGGCAGCGGCAGCTCTGTTGCTCCGACGCAGTCGCAGCAATCTGCTTCATCTCAACAGCAGACGGCGACCGAACCAAAGACAAATACTGCGGTTCAGCCGACGACGGTGAAACCAACTACGCCTAAAGCTACGGAACCAAAGCCGACAAGTGCTCAACCTACGGAAAAGCCTCAGCCTACAACAGCTGATCCTCATGCCGGAAAAACTTACCACGAAGCGGAATATGAATATATTCAGCACCCTGCGGAGACGGAGCGCGTCAAAGTCGTTGACTGTGAAGCGTATTCCTACGAGGAACCTGTTTATGAGCAAAAATGGTCGATGATTTGCTGGGGCTGCGGTGCGGACGTGTGTAACGACCAAATGTCGAACGAAGAGAGAGATGAGCATATGGTTCAGCATATTCTCAACGGCGAGCCCGATGGGTACCACAGCGGCTATGTCACCGTTCCAACTGGTACGAAAACTGTCAATGTTCCCGAAGAAAGCCATTATGAGACAAAAATCGTCAAAGAGGCTTGGACGGAAAAGAAACTGATCAGAGCTGCGGGATGGTACTGATTTATCTGATAATTCAGATGAAAATGCTTGGCGATAAAGATTAGCTTGACATTTTAAGCAGATGGCGTTATACTGAAAATAAATTCAGTGAAAAATATTTCAGTATATTATGAGGTGAGCTGCATGTTTATAGGGCGTAAAAAAGAATTGTCACAAATCAACTCCCTGCTGTCTGAAAAATCCGGCTGTATGATGATTTACGGCAAGCGAAAGATTGGTAAGA
Source organism: Ruminococcus sp. (assembly GCA_045130495.1). GTDB lineage: Bacteria > Bacillota > Clostridia > Oscillospirales > Acutalibacteraceae > Ruminococcoides. Next base: position 11,700 of record JBGUPW010000017.1, read on the forward strand.
CAACTTTGATTACCCATGCTTTAAAGGGAAGGAATAATACAGCTTATTATGAGTGTATTAAGGATTCACTCAAGGCGAACGTTGATGGTTTGGTCAATGTTCTGCTCCGGGAAAAAATTATTCCTGCCCGAATTGAGTTTGCTTCATTTACCGACCTTTTTCAATATCTGAATTCGCTTAACGGCACTTTCGATATTGTGATTGACGAGTATCCTTATTTGAAAGCAATCAACAAACCCGAAACTGTAGATTCCGTTTTCCAGTCAGTTATCGATAACTCAATCGGTAACATCCGTTTGTTTATTACAGGCTCTCACGTTCGCATGATGAGGGAACTGCTGAACGAGAAAAATGCCTTTTACGGTAGGTTTACATCCATCATCCGTCTGAAAGAATTAAATTATTTAGATGCTGCTGAGTTCTATCCTCACCTGAATGAATATGATAAAGCTGCTTTTTATTCTGTTTTTGGAGGCTCTCCCTTTATCAATGAATTCATTAATGAGAAGAAAACGTTAAAGGAAAACATTATCGCAACCATTCTGAATCCTTCGCATTCTGTTTATAATTATGCGGAGAACCTTTTGGTTTCTGATTTCAGCAATGTCACTGGTGCGGAGCGTATTTTATCGGCGCTCGGCAACGGAAAGAAAAAATACGGTGAAATCGAAACTCAACTGCGGATTGAAAAGAACGGGTTACTCTCAAAGCAAATGAAACCGCTGGTCAGTATGGACATTGTTGCAAAGAAATTTCCAATAAACCGTCCGGAGGATAATAAGAAGGTATATTATGAGATCAACGATAATCTTCTTCGCTTTTATTTTTCTTTTATTTATAAAAATAAAAGCACATTACAGATCATCGGTCCCAAAGCTTTCTATGAAGAGTATATAGAACAGGGAATACTCACTTTTATTTCCCGACGGTTTGAAGAAATCTGCCGCGATTATTTTTCCATATTGGTACAGAGCGGTAAGCTTAGCGGAGTACGCAATATCGGCACATATTATTATGACGACAGCGTAAATAAAAAACACGGTGAATTTGACGTAGTGTTACAGCGTAAAACCGGCTTTGACTTTTATGAAGTCAAATACTATAAATCGCCGTTAAAGCTGTCTGAAATGAAGAAGGAAGAACAGCAAATTCGCGACATTCAGGGCTTAAACATTTCAGAAATAGGGTTCATATCGATTAACGGGTTTGAATCCTCCACTCCTGATTATAACTGTATTTCCGGTTCCGAGATTTATTCCGATATCGCAATGATAGATGCAGAAGATGAGATTACAGGTTGCGTAGAGTTTTCCGACTCCCATGAAGCATGATCGAATCTTCGAAAAAACACAACAGATAAAACATATTTGAAAAAGCAGTCCAAATC
>JBGUPW010000018.1:0-2263 GCA_045130495.1 Ruminococcus sp.
CCTAAATTATTCACGCAAGTGCCGGTAAGGACCCCAACACCGGGGAAAACACTGATAAAATCGAAAAACGGGCTTTCACCTAAAAGATGAAGCCCGCAGGGTATGGAAAAGGGACTTCAAATTTGGTATAATGTAGTTACCACAACAACAAACCAAAGGAGAGAAGTCCCATGGCTATTATATCAGAAACAGTGTTGGAAAGCAATAAGAAAATTCGCGTAAATTTCGACGGCGGAAATCTTTCTTCGGATGGCGGACTGCTTCTGCTCAAGGAGTTTTATCACAAGCTGGGCGTCAATTCGCTGCTCAGGAATCGTTTCCGCACAACGAACACTGCTTCATTCCGAATCCACAAAGATCATGAGAATCTTTTACAGATGCTCTATCAGATTACCGGCGCCTATTTTCAGGACGATCACGCCGACAGCCTGAGAAACGATCCTGTCCTGAACGCTGTTATCGGCAAAACCGCTTTAGCCTCTCAGCCTACTCTGTCCCGTTTTCACAACCGCATGGATGAACGGAGTTTACAGCAGTTGGAAGAGATACAGCGGATTCTTCGCAGAAGAGTCTATTCCGTCGAGAAGCCGGAGCACATTCTGTTCGACCTCGATTCCACCCTGCTGGCTGCTTACGGCACACAAGAGGGCGAAGCGTTCAACTACCACTACCAAGCCCACGGTTATCATCCCCTGCTTTGCTTCGACGGAATGACCGGAGATTTGCTGAAGGTAGAACTGCGCCCGGGAACGCAGTATTGCAGCAACGGAGCAGCCGCGTTTATGCTGCCGCTTCTGGAGGAATATCAGAGAGATTATCCTCAAACAGCGCTCTTTGCACGAGGAGACAGCGGTTTTGCCACTGATGAGCTCTACAGCCTGTTTGAAACGAACGGTACCGGCTATGTCATTCGGCTCAAGGAAAATCCGGTACTGAGAAGACTTGCTCAAGACTTGGACTCTGAACTGTATGATCTTACCCGGGAGGACACTGTTTCTCATGCCGTCGTGTATGGTGAATTTCTGTACAAGGCGGGTTCTTGGGATTACCCCAGACGCGTCGTCTGCAAAATCGAGAAGCCTTACGGTCAGGCGATTCACATGCATACCTTTGTTGTGACCAATATGGAATCATCTCCTGAGGATTTGATCCGCTTTTACTGCAAGCGCGGAAATATGGAAAACTTCATCAAGGAGTGCAAATCCGGATTTGATATGAGCTATGTCAGCAGTTCTTCCATGATTGTCAACGCCAACCGGGTTCAGATTCATGCGCTTGCATACAATCTCTTCAACTGGTTCCGCCGCCTGACACTGCCTGAATCCATGCGAAAGGATCGTATCGACACTGTCAGACTCAAGCTGTTGAAAATTGCAGCCAGAATCGTCAGCTCCGCGAGATATGTGTATTTTAAACTGTGCAGTTACTGTCCGCATCAATCCCGGTTTTTCGAGACTCTCGCCAATATTAAAAAACTCAGTCCGCAACTCGAATAGACGTTACCCCGTGTACCTTGACAGCTTCAAAGAAATCCCGTTCAAAAATTATCTGACCCCCAAGGGAGTAGTGCGCCTTTTTTCGGTGGAAAACTTTGCAGGATGTCAGTGATATTGATGTCTGATAATGCACAACCATTTGCAGATGCAGTTTCGGATGTGCATGAATAATTCAGGTTTAATATTTCCACTTTATCAATCGGAGCGCAAGCGACCCTTAATTTTCAATTATTCATTTTCAATTTTCAATTATTCCAAAACTCCGCTTCCGTTTCTATTTAAATAGTATAATAATCACTATACAAACCTCTGCTTAAAATGCTTGCAATTTCAGAACAGAAGTTGTATAATAATATAGAATGATTATTAATGTGGGGAAATTTGCGAAATGAGTAGAACAGAGAGATTTTTCCGGCATTTTTACGCCATGACCTCAGTCCGCGCGTAAATCAGAATTCCGCTCGCAGAGCCGACAAACACTGTTTTTTCGGCGTACAGGCAGCCGGGATCTCCCCTATAGGAAAGGAAAGACTTAAGCTATGAATTCATTTAACGACGCGTGGGAACTTATCTGCTCCTACTGTCAGAACAAAATCACCGACGTTGCCTACAACACCTGGATCAGCCGCATCAAGCCGCTGAACCTCGACTTTGACAGCAACACGGCGTATCTTATCGTTCCCAACGACTTTCACCGTCAGACAATAAAGCGCTGCTATATTCCGCTCCTTAACGAGGCGTTTGAGGCTATCTTTGACAACAAGTTC
>JBGUPW010000019.1:0-12671 GCA_045130495.1 Ruminococcus sp.
ATGGTCTGATGCTTCGGTTCAATAACAAAACCCTGAAGAACCATATCACCCCCTTTATCGGCATGTTCTTTCATATATGATAAATAACCGGGGTCTAACCAATCGTCACTGTCAACAATTGAAAAATATTTGCCTGTTGATTTTTGGATACCGGTTTTTATGGCAATGGATTTTCCTGTGTTTTTCTGATGAATCACCCGGACTCTTTCATCCCTCGCTGCATATTCGTGACAAATTTCACCGGTTCTGTCTGTTGACCCGTCATCCACAATAATAATTTCCAAATTTTTAAATGACTGACCGACAATTGAATCCAAACACTCTTTCAAGTATTTTTCACCGTTGTAAACACAAACAATTACAGAAAACTCAGGATGATTCATCTTTCCTCCGAAAATGATTATTTATCGCTCTGCCGATCCCGTTATCCAACAAGCTTATTACATAAGAAAATACCACTGTTGAAATAACTGTTGCCAAGAAAAAAATCAGGCAGTGGGCTTGGCACAATTTAAATTTGTAAAACAATTCCAAAAACAGCTTATAATAAAGGTATATCTCAAAAGAAAGCGCGCCGAATACTGCCAATAGCTTGTTTCCGAACCTGAATTTATTGATTATCAATATCAAAATCAATATCGCAAACGCACAGCTGATCACATTGCCGCAAAGCTTGATTACACCGATATTCTTTTCTTCTCCAAACCATTTTACAGCAAAGCCAAAAGCTGTTCCCGCTAAACCGATCATAAAATATAAAAAATATTTTCTCCGCAGAGCTTCCTCAAGCTTTTTCTGATACAAACAGAAATATATGCCCATAGGGAAGCCGATCAGGGAACGGGTAAACTCCCGGGCAACGGGAGCGAAAAACAACGCGATATATACAGCCGCAAACAAAATCCAAAAAACAACTCTTCTGTATTCGGGAGCAAACCTTGCCGATATATAAAAAATTATATACATCAATATCAGAGCGCCGATATACCAACCCAAAGGACTGACAGAATCTATACAAACGAGTGATAGAAGAAGCTGCTTTACAGTGGGCACCGTATTATTGAAAAAATAACCGTATACCGCGTAAACGATCACCGAAATCAAATACGGAATATAAATCTTTGGGATGCGCTTTATCAAAAACCGATTCAGATAATTTGATTTTTTGCCTACTCCCCAAGTCAAGCCGTAACCCGAGAAGAAAAAGAAGTACGCAACAATAATATATCCGCAATATCTTAGCGGAAACAAAAAAGTAATATTATTGATATAACCCGATAAATGGTGCAGTAAAATTATAATTGAAAATGCACCTCTCAGCGCAGTCGTATTCTCAATTGCCATCGAGGAATAATTTTCTATGGCAGATGCTTTCTCGGCGCGCCAAACGATAACAAATATAAGTAAAGCGATAACTGCGAAGCTTTCCGATAAATCCACTAACATTACGTTTTGATTTATCTCAACGCCATACCCTGAGCAAACGGCATTATATCAAAGGTCTGCGAAAAATTGCCGACGCCGTGGGTATCTCCCTGACATTGATCTATTGCGCCGTCTCTCATGGTAACTCTCATCAATCGGTTTGAACATTTTTCAGCGATAGCTTTGTACTCGCTGTTATCGAAAATCTCGGCACAGGATTTATAGAAATAGGACATCACCGAAGTTACCGAGCTGTCATATGTATCGCCGCCCTGAAGTATGGTGCAAAAACCGCCGTCTGAAAGCTGATAAGCTTTATAGCTCTCAGCGGCTTTTTGAATAATCAAGCGTAATTCGACCTTTCCGGGAGACTGCTCCATCTCAGCGTAGGTATCGATCAAGCCCAAAACGTACCAGGCAGTTCCCCTGCCCCAGCCGTATAAGCTCAGCGGCAAATGTCCGCGCGCGTCGATCGCATGGCAAGGAAGCATCGTATCACCGAACATACCATGCCGCGTATAATAGCGGATCTGATCGAGCGCCGTTTTTATATATTTGTCTTTTTGATAGATCCTTCCGTATAAACACAGGAACGGACAGACCATACCCAAGGTATCCACGAAATAACGATTCGCCTGTTTTCCTGCGGAATAACTGACGATCCCTTCCGAGGTCAGATTATCCTCAATCAATCTGACAACCTTTTCCATTGCGGGGCGCACGGCCTCATAATCCTTGGGATCAAGTGTTTTAAGAAACGAATACGCAAGCATTGCGTATTCAACCTTGTCATTCGGAATGTCTTGCTTTAAGGCAGAATCCATCATCGTTTTTTGCCATTCGGAAACAGCTTCACGGGCATTTTGGCTTTCGGAGCTGCACAGCCCGAGAACAAGCCCCGCTGTCTGCCAGCTTTGAATGGTTTTGTTCCGATAGGTCCCTTTTATTATATCAAACAACACATAATGATGATTATCAGTTTGTCTGACCGTCGGAGTATGCTTAAGCCACTTAATTGCTTTCTGCTCCACAGCCTCCGACCAGCTCTTCCGATCGCTCCATCTTCCTATATGGATCCGCTTGAATTTAAATATTTGATTCAGCAAAAAATCAGTACCGCAGAGAATTGTAAAAAACAAAACAATCAGCAGTAACACGATAATTAATATTATCACTGTAATCCCTCTGTCAATAATTTTCCCGCAGACGCGGCGCTTTGGATATACGACGGCATTAGCTGTTGAAGCTGCCCTTTTATGTTATCCTTATTATCAAATATATATCGAAAGCCGTTGATCAAGTCATCCTCATGCTCAAGACCTTGCACGGGAAGAACATATCTGTTGTAATCGCCGAACAAATCCTTGGCGATCCCCTTTGCCTTCACAGAATAACCGACTACCAATGTAGGGACACAGGTTGAATATGCCGCGATCGTAGCGTGGGTTCTTGCCCCGACAAACAAATCACATTTTGAAATAATATATTTCAGTTCCGGAGCGAAATGGTCTTCTACCAATGAGATCCTGTCTGTTTCGGGAAAAGCTGCTTTTAATTCATTCAGGATCGTTCTATCATCATTTGTTTTCCAAACCACGTGAGGGATCAACGCTACGGAATATGAAGTGTTTTTTAGTATATAGTCCGTCAGTTTAACATAATTTTGAAATGTTATCCCATTATTCTTTTCGTTCAATATGATCAGCGGGCTCAGGTTGATTCCGATAACCTTTGACTTTTCAAACACCGGCGGCAGCGCACATTCGACCGAAGCCATGGTAAACGCAGGGTCGGGCTTGAACACTGTATTAGCATTGATTTTTTTTAAGGTGTCATAGGTGATCGACTCTCTCGCGACTATCAAATCATATCCCTGTAAATCCTCAGACATCTGACCGGAAATCACCTTGGGCTCCACCGAGCATCCCCACAAAACCATTTTGGCATGTTTTTTCTTTGCGTAACGGTTAACCATATATATAAATTCATTTTCACCGTAACAGTAATTATCTCCGCCGATCGATATCAAAACCGAATCCCGGTCAAGACTTGAAATGACCGGAGAATAGCGCAGCGCGTCTATCGCATCCGACTGATTAAGAAAAGTCCTCTTAATATATGATTTTACAAATGACAGCGAGCGCTTATTTATTTGAATCGTCGGTTCGGCGATCTCTGTCATCTTGTCAAGCCCGTAGCGGTAGTCCTCGTCTTTTCTCGAAGAAAACAGGATCGTCTTTTCCTGTCCAAGCATATTGCAGGTCGTGCGCACGATCGCTTCACAGCCGTGATTACCGCTTCCGCCGTGCGGAAACATTATATATTTTCTCATACTATAAATCCTATACCGTTTTGCAATTCGCGAATCATTTCTTGCTTTTTTTCATCGGTAATCGTACCGATAATGTATGACCCATCAAATGATCTGCGGTTTTCAATCATTTTTTTATTCTTAGCCATATATTGGTCATAACTCATAATCACCCTCGCAGGATTTCCAACAGCAACGCTGTTTGAGGGTATATCCTTTGTTACAACGCTGCCCGCACCGATAACAACCTTGTCACCGATATGTGTGTTCGGCAAAATAATCGTACTCGCTCCGACAAAAACATCATTGCCGATACTTACCAATCCGATTTTCGTTTTGCCGAGTTCATTTTGAGTGCTCGCGTCATGCGCCAAAACATGGACACGGGGAGCCAATGTAACATTATTGCCGATCTCAATAAGCCAGCAGTGACCGGGATCCAAAATACAACCCCCCATAACATGAACGTTGCTTCCCATCTTCAAGCCGTTGGCAACAGCTATTTCCAGCTGGCTGCGGTCATCAATTTTTAAAATCCGTTTTCTAAGCCATTTGTACAGCCGAATTACAATACTCATTATAACTTCCTTTTTATATAACACAACATCCGGATCTTCCAAGCCTGTTTGCGTTTCATAGGATCGATCATCCATGAAACATATTTGTCCGTATCAACAAATGAAAGGCTCCATTGAACCAAATCATTTTGAATAATGTTGTTAATATATTGTTTTATTTCACTGTGTTTAAAAGGACAATCCTTTCTGGTCAGCAAAAACAAAGAATCGTAAGCCACACCAAATATGCGGTAAGCGTCGTATTCTTTGATCCTGTCTGTGAATATGTTTTTCTCAATGAACAAATCTCTCAACTGTTCCTCAAAAACCATATCGTTGTCAAACATATCCCAACGGACTCTTTGTGAAAGAGAGTCCTGATTGTCACGAATGTAATGATAAAAATTTTTATTTACATAACTGATGGTGTCAGTATGGCGCATATACCTGATATTAAACACCATATCCTCGCCGTAGTTTAAGTCATTCAGAAAGATAACATTATAATTCTTTATAATTGACGCTCGATAAATCTTCTGGCATGGACCATACATGAGATTGCTGGAAAGAACAAAAAGAATCTTTTCCAAATCTGAATCGGAAAAACTTGTACAGAAACTTTCAGACAATGGTTTTTCCGATAAATCTGAAGTACAAGCATCAGATTTATCCAATTTGATTCTTTGACAAAGCTCAAGAATCATACTATCTTCGATATAGTCATCGCTGTCAACAAACACTATATATTGACCATGAGACATGTATATTCCTGTGTTTCTTGCTTTTCCGGCGCCACCGTTTTTAACATGAACGGTCTGTACACGGTTATCTTCAAGAGAAATAGTGTCACAAATCACAGAACTATCATCAAACGCCCCGTCATCAACCAGAATTATCTCTAAATTTTTATATGTTTGATTTTGAACAGATTCAACACACTTTCTCAGTGTTTTTTCAGAGTTGTAAACCGGAATTATAACACTGACCAAATCATTCATATTACGCCTCGTCAAATAACGCTTCAATATCTCTCATGCGGTTTTCTATCGAGAAGAAATCCTTGCGCTTTTTACATTCGGAAACATACTTTTCCCTCAACTCCGGATTATCAAGCTGATGTTTCAGCATTTGATAAATACCCTCCTCGCTGTTCTCGCAAAGCTGTCCGCATTCGTATCCGCCGAAAATATCCTTCATACCTGCAACACTCGTGGTCAGCACAGGCAAATCACAAAGGATCGCCTCAACAGCGACTGTGCTGAAGCCCTCCGCAACAGAGCTGCATACAAAATATGAGCTTTTTCGCATATAAGCATAAGGGTTATCCTTATTGCCCAGCAAATAAACATGATGCTCTAATCCGTTTTCTGCGATCATCGACTGAAACTTTTCTCTGAGCTCTCCGTCGCCGAGCATGACGATTCTGAATTTATATCCGTCTTTTTTTAACGCACCTGCGGCATTTATCAGCCTGTCGTAGCCCTTAACGGCCGTAAGCCTGCCAACTGCAAGAAATGTCGGGGAATCACACTCAGACAAATCGCACGGCTGAAAAGACTTTTCCACGATCTGATCTGACTGAAAAACATTATGCACCATCTTTATCGGTACTCCCGAGAACAATTCCTCAAATGACTCTACCACACGCGCAGATGGCCCAACTACACAATCAAATCTCTTATACATTTCATTGATCGCATTCAGCTCCTCTTTAGAGGTATTTTTATAAATTCTGGCGTTATCTGTATGTAGCCAAGCAATTTTTTTTGATTTTTTATTGGTGGAATATGCTAAAAACTGCGTGGGCAAGCCCTCATAGTAGGAAACCTCAATATCAAACGGCTCTTTTATATATTTTGAGTAAATCTTGGATTTGTCAAAGTGAGCAAATGAGTAATTGAATAAAGTATACTTCCATTTTTTGGAGTTGTCAATCAAATAGCGAAATTTTATATTCGGGCGGAACAAATCCTTAAACAATATATTGTACCCGCCGTAAACACTGTTCTTATAAATGGCGATAACCGTAATATCATATTTCTCGGGATCCATATTGTTAACGGTGTCGATCAAAACCCTCTCTGCTCCGCCTACAACCATTGATTCAATATAAAAGGCTATTTTTTTCATTAACCTAAACGCACTCCTAACCGATAAATCTGCAAACAATTGAATACAATTTCGGTGAAATTTTAAACAGATCATATCTTATTGTTGTTTTGCTAAATTTATGTGTTTTCTTGTACCGTTTTAACGCGTCAAGAAATAATTCTCTCATTTTATCAATCTTGATATTCAAATCTTTCATTTTATAGTAATGCTCAAGATAAAGATCAATAAACATTTCTATTGCATTTGTGTACAATTGTTCATCTAAATTCTCAAACACCAAAATCCGTTCATAAAAAGTTTTCAATCCTAACCATTTTTTGGGATTATACGATGAATTAACTTGAGAAGTCGGATTCTTAATATAGTAATATGCAATTTTATTAGTGATCGCAACAGTAAAATTTTTCAAATACAATCTTGAAGCGACTTCATCATCTTCATAAAATCTATTGTTTATAAAGCGAAATTTTTCTGCGCCATTCCACAATTCGCTTTTATAAATTTTATTATAAACTCCTACAATACAACCGTTTGTCTTATCGTTAATGTAAAGCATATGTAAGAATTTATTACTTGGATATGTTTCAGAAAACGTATAGTCCGATTTGTACGGGTCGAACACTTCTCCGGATTCTCTTTTACTTAAAATTGCTCCTGCAGCAACATGTGATGCTGTTTTTTTAGCGCATGCTAATAATTCTTCATAAAAATTCAAATCAATTTGATCATCACTGTCAATAAATCCAATCCAATCGCCCGTCGCAGCATCTAATCCTGCATTTCTGGCAGAAGATGCTCCTCCGTTTTCTTTGTTTATAAGAACAATTCGTCTATCTTTAGCTTTCCACTTTTTGCAAACAGATAAACTGTTATCTGTTGATCCGTCATTCACCAGTATTATCTGCAAATTTGTATAGGTTTGATTTACAACACTCTCTAAACACCTGTCTAATAAATTTTCAACGTTATATACAGGAATTATTACAGAAATCAAATCCATATCTACCCTCCAATAAATTGTCTTTTCCTTCTGAAATACAACGCGATGCCCGCCGGCGAACACAAAAGAGTCAGCATCGGCGCGTTGCTCTTAAATATTTTCATGAAATTTTTTCCCAAACACAGACAACTGACCATTTGGATCGCAATATTCGTTCTGCCCGATTTCTCGGTCAGCAGCATATGATTATACATCATTGCGTATCCCATGGGATTTTTCCTCAATAAATCCCAAGACCCCTTTGTCAGTCCGTCATCCAAATATTCACAAATATAAATTATATCCTTGTACCATCTCAGCTTATATCCGTCAAGCGCGATCTGATTCCAAACCGTTGATTCCGGCACAAAGGTTTCGCATTCCCAAACCTTAAACGGATATCGCCTCAATAATTCAACTCTGTAAATCTCTGCCATATCCGACATTAAATTGTATTGAGCCCGTTCCAGATTAGTTGCATCAACATAATCACCGTCTATTTTTGGTGTTCCCGAAATGTACTCGCAACCCACGTTACCCTTTACACCGGATATGCCCGCGTATCCTTCCGGAACGGTTTTCAACCATGTTAATGCCTTTTCAATTGCATCATCAGTCAAATAATCATCGGAGTCCACAATAAAAATATATTCTGTTTCGATCTGCTGCACTGCCAGATTGATCGCTCTCTGCTTGCCGCCGTTTTCAACCCTCTGATATGTGATTCGGAACGGCGGGTTGTTTTGGATATATCTTGATATGATTTCCTCGGTGTTGTCATCCGAACCGTCATCAATTATCAGCCAATCAAAATGACAATCTGTCTGTTTGAGCAAGGAATCCGCCAAACGGTCAATTACATATCCTCGATTATAAGTAGGTGTAAAAACGGTAATTTTATTCATCCAAAATACCTTCAATTTCATCTATTCGCCGTGAAATATCAAAAAACTTTTTTCTGCGTTGAAGCGCGTCACGGTACTTCTCCGGATGTATTTCGCCGGAAACCAGCCTTCTTAATAAGTTAAATAACGCCTCATCATTATTGGGAACGATTTCGCCGCAGTTTTCATCCCCGAAAAGCTCGCGCATTCCCGCACATTCGGTGGTGAAGACCGGCTTTTCGAGAATCAGTGCCTCGGTAGCGGAATTACTGAAGCCCTCTGCATATGATGAACAGATAAAAGCGTCGCATTTGCCGATATATTTGTACGGGTTTTTATGGAACCCCAGCAATTTAACGCACTCATCCATTTGATATTTGTTGATTATTTCTTCGATTTGTTTTCTCTGCGAACCGTCTCCGATCAGCCAAAGCGAAAACCTGTAGCCTTCGGTAAAAAGCCTGCCAAGCATATCGGTTAATCGCAAAAAGCCTTTTGCTTCTTCCAGTCTGCCGACAGAAAAAAGACGAATTCCTTCCGGCGCCTCAATATCTGTTTTTTCCCTGCTGCTTTTAACAATGTTAACGGTGTCGATCACATTGTATTGCACGCTGATTTTATCGGAAGAAAAGAATTTGGTTTCAAACGCCTGCTTAACACTTTCGGATACGCAAAGAATTCTGTCATATTTTTGATATGCTGCGTTATGAGCAGATAAATTTTTATAGCATTTGTCTGCATACGGGTTTTTTGTCATATCGGTATGCAGCCACGCAATTTTTTTACTCGCGGCATTTGGTGAAGCCGCAATCAATTTTGTCGCAAACCCTTCAACAAAAGCGATTTCAACATCATAAGCGCCTTTTATTTGCCAACGGTAGACCCATTTTATCGGTAATTTATACAGCAAATGTGTCTTGACACGAAAAAACAGTTTTTTAAAAGCATTTCCGCCTGCTTCACTCATGTGAAGAAATGAACTGTAATGACAATATTTCTCAACAACAGGCTGATACTCTCCGCAGTCGGTAACGGTATAAACCGTCACATCATATTTATTCTTATCGAGATTGCTTACAATGTCGGACAAAACCTTTTCGGCGCCGCCCCTTGACAGGCTCTCGATAAAAAACAGTATTTTTTTCATTCGGCTTCCTCGATCATGCTATATATTTTTTCAACCTCGCGGGAATTTGTGTAATCACTTTTTTTCGTGTTTTCGATCAGGGATCGTTGTAAGCTTCTGTCAGCGATCACCCTTGCGATCCCGTTTGCGCAACCCTCATTATCCATCGGAACGATTATTCCGTCGTAACCGTCGGTCAGCTGACTCGGAGCGGTGGCATAATCAGTAATAATAACGGGTTTATTTAATATCTGTGCCTCTCTGACTGTTACGCATTTTCCCTCATAACGACTGGGCTGAACATATATATCGCAGTTTTTTATATACGGATAAGGGTTTGTCTTTTTCCCTAACAAAATAACATTATCTTCCGTTTCCGCTTCCGCGATTTTGCTTTTTATCAGTTCTTCGTCGCTGCCGTATCCGATGATATACCATTTTACGTCAATGCCCTTTTCGATCAGAAGCTTGCAGATAAACGGAACATTGTCAAAATTTTTGGCTTCCGTAAATCTTCCGACCGACAAAAGCCTCACACTGTTATCAGCCGGCATCTCCGACCGGTAGCAATCGGAAGCTGCCTGTGATTCGATAAAGATCTTTGACAAGATGTTTTCTATTACTATGGATTTTCCGCTTAATTCGGGATGAGTTTTATCAAAAGCTTTTTTGCAGGAATCCGACACGTTAACTATTCCGTCAAACATATCCCACATTTTATAATCCTGCTTTTTTATTATATCAATTCTGGAGAAGTCGGTATGCAGCCAAGCCAACTTTTTTATTGCAGTTACTTTCTTTCCCACTATATAATGAGGATCAATAAAGCTGATCGCCAAATCGTAATTTCCCTTTATTTTAGGCAAAAACGGCATTGCAAATCTATGACAGTACTGTTTTGTAACGTATGTAATATCGTTTACATTCTTTTTTGAAGCAATGAACTTCCCCAAAAGTCTTGCGGCAACAATAAAAACAGAACGGTTTTTAAGCGCCTCCTTTATAGGAATGACAAGATTGCCGTAAGCCTTCGGCGCATCAATAAGAGCAACCTCTTCGGGAATCATTTCAAGCAGCTCACCTGTTTTGTTGAGAAGCATTAAATCGACCTTGACCTCAGAGTAGTCAAAGGACTGCAACAGCCCCAACAAACTGCTTTCGGCTCCGCCGATTTCCATTGAATGATGTAAAATAAGAATTCTTTTCATATCTTCAGTAGGGTAAATTTCTGTATCTCCAATTAATCAATCTTACATACCATTTTGATGGATCGTTTTGCGGCTTTGCATCTCTCCAAGGCGTATGTGAGATCGCATCCCAATAGTATTGCTTTAGCGGGTGCTTACAATTCTTGACCCACGGTCTGGTTGTGAAGCTCGGTGTGTAATGTATAATAGCCGGTTCTGCCTTGGCATTTTTTATTTCATCCTCAGTGTAAAATACGGAATGATCCTGATAATATTTTTCTATCTGCTTCAAATTGAAAATATAATGGATTGTCATTACGTTATATTTCAACGGCAGTCTTTTCCATTTATTGATCAGAACTCCGTTTAATACGCCCTGGTCATGGTGAGTGACGCTGCCGTTCTTTTCTTTAATGAAACCAAGACATTTTTCTCCGATATGCTGACGGTTCCATTCTTCAAAATCAATTAACAGCAAACCCGAATTTAAATACTGCTGTTCCGGCAATACTCCAACCGAACCTTTTATGTCGTCATTGACCGCGTCATGAATCGCAGCCAATACGCTGCCCTCTAAATCAGTGTTCCATAAATCGAATAAGGATCCTCTTACGATCATATCGCAATCTAAATACAATATTTTTTTGACTTCCTCCGGCAGAATCTCCGAAACAAATAACCGCGCATACGCGGAGAGCGAAATTTTCCACTGCATTTTCAAATTCAAACTGTCTTTCAGCTTTGAATAATCAATAAGGATCAAATCAGCATTATCAAATTTATTTATGATATCAAAAAGGTTCTTTTTATTCTCCTGACGGATCTCATTATCCACTACAAAAACATTGATTTTACCGAATTCGGTATTAGAGTCCAAAAGAGAGTAGATCGCGGCTCCGAGATGCTGTGCATAATTGTCATCCGCCGAAAACAAAACATTCAAGGTTTCTGATTGAATACTCATTTGTTCCCCAATCCCATTCTGTGAATAACTCTTGTCAATTTATTTCTGACAATATCTTTTCTATCCATCCAAGTCTTCCCGTACCAATGAATCGAATATGTGTTATCGGTCTTTGTTAACACACCGGTGTTGTCATTAAACGGGTTAAAATAATCCTTAGCATAAACAATGACGCCGTTTCTTGTCTGAGTTTTGCCGTTCATCTCAAAGCCGTTTTTTACCAACGCCTCGGTATTCAATACCGGACAGCCGACGGTGCCGTGCTTACCGTCAATAACCCTGTCATAAGCGTCGATGAGCGCTTTTAAAATTTCTGCTTTTGCTTCTGCGCCGAAGCCGTGACCTGTATTAACATAGTCTTTGGTTTCAAAGCCAAAGAACGCTTTATCTGAAAGCAATTCATCAAACGGCTTAACCGCTTCAACATCGGTGTCAAAATAAATGCCACCGTTTTCAAAAACAGCGACCAGTCTTACATAATCGGAAAGGAAAGCATAATTTTTTTGCTCATAGCACATTTTTGTATATGCATTCATATTCACGTCAAAATTATCTTCGTTCCATTCGACGATTTCGTAATCGGGACAAAACGTTTTCCAACTTTCTATACATTTTTTAGCAAGCTTCGGCTTTTCTCCCCTGCCGAACCAACAGTAATGTATTTTTTTCGGAATCATAGCTTATCCCATCCCTTTAACTTTA
The DNA here is from genome assembly GCA_045130495.1 of Ruminococcus sp. Lineage (GTDB taxonomy): Bacteria > Bacillota > Clostridia > Oscillospirales > Acutalibacteraceae > Ruminococcoides. The sequence continues at coordinate 12,248 of JBGUPW010000019.1, forward strand.
CTTTTTATATATATATTCAATGCGACGCCGCCGGGGATCGCCGCTATTGTCATTAATTTTTTTGGCGACTCACTTATAAAATGCCGGTTTTTGGAAAAAATGCTGCTGGAAACATAATGCGTGCAGTCTATAAAATTCCGTTTAAAGGAGTGAATATTCTTCATATTCTCCTTTCTAACGAATGCAAAGCTTTTCGGATTTGTATAGTACTGACGATACATATTCATCGAAGAACCGTCCGCCTGATACTCAACCTCGCATAACACCTGATTGGTCGTGATCAATTTATATTTTTGATCGCAAAGCTGATATTTGTAACCCAGTGAAAGATATTTTTCGTTATCAAAAACCGGGTAAGGAGGAAGACTTTTCATTATATCAGTTCGGTAAACCAGTTTTTTATCACCGACCCCGCCCGCGTCAT
>JBGUPW010000020.1:0-5748 GCA_045130495.1 Ruminococcus sp.
GTCGTCGATGTACGGCTTTGCGACGTCGGCGATCCCCTCGAAGGTGCTGTTCATATCTCCGAGGAAGTCAACTACGATGAAGTAGCCAACCTTTCCGTCCTTTTCGATCATACGCAGGAAAGCGGCGTTGACCTGCGGTTCGGTGCTGAGGTGGTTTATCAGCGCCGCCATGAGGTCAATCGGGTATTCCTTCGGCTCCCCTATTTTGACCTGAGCGCCGTTCTCGATGATGTTTTTACTGCGGCGCATATAGTCAAACTGCTGCTTGATAGAAATCACCATCGGCTTGGGGAAGGTGACGCTCTTTCCAAACGCGTTGATGACGAAGCCCGCTGTTTCCGATTTGGGATCCATAACCATTCCCGCGAGGCTGTCAAAGTCCGTTACGACCTTGTGCGAGCCCACAATGCCGTTCCACTTGTTCAGTTCGTCGGTGTCGGTGAACACGCCGAAATACTTCTGCTTTGTCTGGTTGTTTTCAAGCAGACGGAACTGAACCTGAGTGGAGTTGCCCATCACGGTTTTGCCGTTTTGGGTGTGCGCCTGCGGGATCTGGCGCACATTGGCGGGCAGAATGAAGCGCGCCTTTACAACCTCGGTGATCATTGCGTCGATGTTTTCCTTGCTGCCGTCAGCCTGCATTTTTTCGATCGCCGCTACAAGCGCGGGGTTTTTTATTTGCTCAGCAGGCACGTTGCTGTTTTCAACTTTTAATTTATTATCGCTCATTTTTTCAAATCCTTCCTTATTATTCTGCCGTGTAGGTCTTGTCAGGCTCTACGACAAGTCCCTTACCCTGAGGATACTGAACGCTGTCAGCAGAGTTGCCGTCGTTAAATATAATAAGCGGCGTGTTCCAATCCTGCGTGAACGTGTAGCTGTATCTGCCGTCCGATTCCTTTTTCATTTTTTCGCCCGGCCAGTAATCGTTCTCGTCGTCCTTTGTGTTGTATATGTAGATGTAAATATCGTCAGCCCATTCGTCGCTCGTCTTTTTGAAATAGACCTTCGTTCCCTTTTTGACCTGATAGGAGTCCTCAAAGGTGAACTCAACGCGCTCGTAGGTGGGCGTTTTTTCTTTGTTTTCGGCTCTCAGCTCAACCTTTACGATATTGCCCTCGGATGGCTTTTCGATTTTCAGCTTGTCGCCGTTTTTAAATGCTTTCGCCTCGCCGCCGTCAACGGAGTATTTGCCTTCCTCGGCATTTTCAAGCGTGAGCGTGACGTCTATGCTCTTTCCGTCCGTTTTGAAAACGGTGTCCTTCGCCACTCCGACATTTGCAGCCGCGGCGTGTTCGCTGTAGCCTTCGTTGTAAAGCACGACAACGGTATTTTCGGCAATCGGCTTGTCGAACGTCAGCTTGCCGCTCTTTACGGTGTAAACGGTTTTGCCGTCAACTCGGTCGGTGTATTCGCCGTCGGGGAGATTTATCTCAAAGCCCGACGATAATTCTTTTTCGGAATTAACAACGACTGCGCCTTTTTTGCCGCGCTCAACGATAAGAGCCGTGATATCATCGTTCGGATTGACAAGCTTTTCGTCCTCGCCCTTCATGGCGGCTCGGAAGAAATTCACCGCCGAAACGCGGGCGTCCTTGTACATATCGTCGCCCTGAGTGCCGATGCGGTTCATGCCCCAGGAGTTTTCATCGGTGCAGTTGTAGGGACGCGAAAAGAAGAGAGGCGTTCCGTCCTTGCGGGCGGTGATTATAGCCCAGCCGAGCATGACCTTGTCATTGTCAAGCTGATGCCATGTGCCGTCGTTGATGTAGTTATCGTGCGACTCTACCCATGTGACGATATTGAGCGGAGCGTCGTCCATCCAATAATCCTGAACAGATGAAGCGCTGAACGAGTGGTTGTTTATCGCCGCGCGGATCTTGTCGCCGTAAGTGCTTGATGTGGTTCTGCCTATCGCTTTAACATACTCCTCGATCTTGTCGTTGCCGCCCTGCAAAACCTCGCCGTAAATAAACTTGCTGTCGTAGTCCTTTGTTTCGGTCTTAACCTTTTCCCAGAAGTCGTTTTTAAAGCCGTCGTCCTCCTTGGGGTCGTCGGGCAAACCGATATGCTTGGCTGTGTCGTAGCGGAAGCCGTCGGCGCCGCAGTCTATGCAGTCGTTGATATACTTGAAAAAGTAATCCTGGAACGACGGACGCTCGGTGTTGATGTCGGGAAGTCCGCCCATTTTCGCGGTCGTACACTGCAAACGGTCGGAATAGTCGGTTATATCCTTTTCGTTGTTTTTGTGGAACAGCGTTTCAAAGCTGCCGCCGCCCGCGTTAATCAAATCCTGCGAAACCGCTTTAAGCTCGGGCGTCGTGTGGTTCGCGATGACGTCAACCAAAACGCTCACTCCGTATTTATGCGCCTCGTCGCACATCGACTTGAACTCCTCGCGGGTGCCGAGCTGATAGTTGCCTATCGTAAAATCGGTGGGTTGATAGTGATAGTACCACTTTCCGTCGCCGTAAAGCTCCATTCCGCCGCCCTCGCCCTCAAGACAGGCGTTGACGGGAGAGGTCTGCACAGCGGTAAAGCCCGCCGCGGCAATATCGGGCATAGATTCCTTAATAGTGTTGAAGTCCCAACTGAAAACCTGCAAGACAGCGCCTTCCGCGACGTTTCCGATCGATTTTGCGCTGTCTGAGCCGCCCGAGCTTCCGGAGCTGTCAGAGCTGCTCGATGAGTCGGTTTTGCTCTCAGTGCTTGACGAGCTGTTCTGTCTGCCGCAGCCGCTGAACGCGCACGCCGTACCCGTGAGCATTACCGCCGCAAGCAGAGAAGCTAATATTCTTTTATGCAATTATAATCACCGTCTTTTCGTTAAAAATTATAAGCGACTATATTATAACATAAATATTCGGATTATTAAATAGTTTTTGTAAAATTTTCACTACAATACATCTTGTTAATTTTTCATGACAATATGACAATTGACAACGAACAATGGACAATTAAGGTGTGCACGGTTATGGGCAGTCGTTGCCGCAATGGAGCAAGATGCATTTGGACAGAATCGCATAAAGGTTCCTTTCCGGTAGCACCGCAGTCGTTGCCACGACAGGGCAAAACGGCTTTGGACAGAGTCGCATATAGCTTACCCTTCCGCTAACGCCGCAGTTTAACGCGGGAATAACGTTTAATTTTATGAAAAACGTTTGAAGCGCGAAATGGGTCAAGCGTCACGCTTGCGGCTCAGCCGACCGGAATGGGTCAAGCGTCACGCTTGCGGCTCAGCCGGCTGTTTCCATAGCCGGGAAAGCTTTTTTATCCCAGTTGAAGAACTCGGAATAATCATCTATAAAGAACTGGTCGTCGGCGTCTCGGATAGTGAAATACTGCGCGTCAACGTGCTTCCAGCCGTTATCGGTCTTGCTCAGGCACCATGAATGTTCACTCTCGCCGTCAAGCGCACTTATTCCGTTGACCTTCAGGGTTTCATAGCCGCAGCGGTTATACAGATAGCAGAGCATGGCGGCGTGGTGGAAGCACGAACCTCGCTCGCGTTGGAAGTATTCAACGCAGAGCTTTTCCACGGTGTCGTCACCGTTCGTATCATAGCTTATTTTATATACAAAATCGAAAATATCTCTTTTATCCGTTCCGAGATCAAACAGCAAATCATCAGCCATTACAGGCAGAGTTTCAACCGTGTAATCCGAGTAATTCTTAACATCTTCAAATGCCTTGTTGTATAGCCATCCGTAGCTGTTGTCATACTTAACTTTTATCCATCTGCCGTCGCCGCTTTTTCCGTAACAGCTCACACTGCTGCCCGAAGGAACCTCAGTAACGGCAGGATAATTCCAGCCCGCCTGCTTTTGAAGAACCGTGTCGGCAACGGTCTTTTTTTCGGTAAAGCCTGTATTATTTAGCACTGTTATCTTGACCTCGGCGCTTTTTCCGTTGTAGGCACTTCCGCTCAAAACGGCTGTGCCCTCCGCCTCGGCTTTTACAACGCCGTCCTCCGAAACGGAGATAACTCCGCCGCTGTCTCCGCACGAATACGAAGCCACCGCAAAGCCCTCTTCGCCCGAAACAGGTTCAAGGGTAAAATCCGCCTCTTCTCCGAGCTGCAAATTTACGCTGTCGCAGCAAAACTTCACCTTGGCAGGCTCTTTTTTTACCGTAACGTAGTATTTCTTTTGATTGCCTGCCGAATTGACCGTGACAATGGCGTAGCCCGGAGCTTTTGCAGTCATTTCCCCCGTTTCGGAGTCAACCGCCGCAACCTCGGGTCTGTCGCAGGAAACGGTGCTGCCCGTTCCGCCGCCAAGCCCGTTAAGCCTGCACTTTTCCCCGACTCCCATTGTAAGCATCGGTGTATCGACGACCGCAGCATCGGAAGCAGCGGCTGCTTTGACATTTTCACCTGTACTAACACTCTCGGTATTTTTTGCATCTTCCGTACCTGAGGAATTTTTCGCGACAACAATTATCGTCGCGATAACAACGGAAAGTAAAATGATCCCTATTGATACCGGAACAGCTAAATCCTTTTTCATGCTCATCACCTTCAACTGCGTGAACCCCCTGACAACTGCCAAAAAATCAACTATAACAAATTTATAATCATTCCGAACAGCTCGTCTATTCTGTCTTTTTCGCCGTTTAGATACAAATACCCGAACAGACATTCAAGCCCGGTGGCGCTGTGATATTCTGCAACCGTGCCGTTTTTGGCGGTCGATTTGGGAGCCGCGTTTCTGCCGCGCTTGTAGACAGCCGTTTCCTTTTCGCTCAGCTTGGGCATTAGCCTGGCGGCAAACTGAGCCTGACTTTTGCAGTTTACCATTGAAACCTTGATTTTATTCAGCTCTCCCACAGGTCGGTTTGCCTGACGCACAAGATATTCGCGCACAAGCAGATCATAAACCCCGTCGCCCACAAAGGCGAGAGTCAGCGGAGAAAACTCATCGGCATTGTTATGCATTTTCACGCACCCCGTCAATCCATAAAATCAAATTCTATATCGTAAATCGAAACCGTGTCGCCGTCCTGCACGCCGTTTTGCCGCAGGGCTTCGATGACCCCGCCGTTGTCCAGCACCTTCTGAAAATAATTCAGGCTTTCGTAATCGTCAAAATTTATGCCGCGCATAACCTGTAACAGCCAGTCAGCCTCTACAACATAAATCCCGTTGACGTTCCTGATTTGAACACTGTGGTCGTCAAAATCCTCAACGCTCATAACGGGAGCAGGCTCGGCGTTAAAGGTTGCTATCGGCGGAAGCTTTGAGAGCATTTCCTGAATTTTTTTCAGCATGGGGTCAACGTCGTAGCGAATAGCCGCCATGATCGGGAAAAAGTCGTATCCTTTTTCCGTGACGTAACGCTTGAAATCCTTGATCTGCTCGTCGGTCGCCATATCGCACTTGTTTCCCGCGACGATCATCGGACGCTCGGCAAGCTCGGGATTGAACTTTTCAAGCTCGGCGTTTATCGTCTCAAAATCCTCTTTGGGGTCTCTGCCCTCGCTGCCCGAAACGTCAACGATGTGAACAAGCATTCGGCAGCGTTCAACGTGGCGCAGGAACTGATGTCCGAGTCCGCTGCCCTTCCACGCGCCCTCGATCAAGCCGGGGATATCTGCCATTACAAAGCTGCTCCCCTCGCCCATCGACACAACGCCGAGCACGGGGGTTATTGTTGTAAAGTGATAATTCGCGATTTCGGGCTTTGCCTGAGACACAACGCTTACGAGCGTGCTTTTGCCGACGTTCGGAAAGCCGACAAGACCGACGTC
>JBGUPW010000021.1:0-4375 GCA_045130495.1 Ruminococcus sp.
CACTCATCTGTAAAAAGATAATATCAGTGGTCACTTCTGTGCCTGCATTATCCTTAAAAGCTCCGTTCTTGCCACCCGGCAGTCGGATCGCACCGATGAAATCAGCCTTGTCAGCCAACATCTGGCGAGTGCTTTCGTCACGCTTGTCGAGTGTGCCTGCCGAGGTCACAAATGCCATGATTCCGCCGTCTTTCAGCTTCATAAGAATTAACAATGGGCAGTTTCCAAAAGTGACCTTATTCCGATAAAAATCCAATATAGCACAAAAGAGTATCAATCTCCTAATACAACGGAGACTGATACTCTTTTCTTTTTTCAGATTATTCTATTCTGAAGAAACCTTCAATCAATCAACAAGATAGCTCAAAAAACAAGAAAAGCCGAAGTTAGTGTGACAACCCGACCTCGACTTTTCGCAAAATTATTGATTTAACGAGAAAAGAGCAGTTGACTCCGATTTTATTCAGTTTTCAATATTCGGAATGACGGCACTTTTACGTTACACTGACGGTCATGCGCACTTAGAAAGAAGGCTCATACAGGTACGCTTACGCTCCATATCGGAATGAATGTAGCGGTTAAGCGTGACTTCTACGGAGCTATGCCCTAAAATCTCGGACAGCGTTTTCACATCAAAGCCCAGTTCGACACACCTTGTTGCAAATAAATGGCGCAGGCTGTGATAGTGGAATGACGGCAAATCTGCGTTATGCAGTATTTTAGCGAAGCGGTACTGCATTGTTCTTGGCTCAACAGGCTTTTTCCTGCCGGACACCACATAGACCTCACCGTTATCCTTAAACCGTCTGAGCAGAGGAAGCAGGCAATCAGGGATAGGAATTGTTCGTTTAGAACTTTCGCTTTTCGGCTCAGTGATGATGAGCTTGGTTTGTTTGGATCCTGTTCTGCACTGCACACGCTGAATGGTCTTGCTGACGGTCAAAACACGTTTTTCAAGGTCAATCTCTTTCCATTGCAGAGCGCAGACCTCACCGATACGCAAGCCCATATACATCGAGATTGCAATACCCACGCTCGTAACAGACGGACGCTCGTCCAGATATTTTTCAAGCCTGAGCTGCTGTTTCTTGTTCATAACAGCAATTTCAGGCTTATTCTTTTTGGGGAGAACGATACCGTCAAGTACGTTACGGATTCTATATTCACGGCTTGCATAGCGAAAAACCGACTTGAACAGCACGATAATATCAGACAGATACCGCACCGACAAGCCCTCTTTTATCTTGCGTTCGATAAAAGCATATATATCTTTCGCTTTCAGCAGACAGCACTTTATCTCTCCAAATGCAGGTATAAGGTGCTTTTCGGCTTTCATGACGTAGTTGGCAGCCGTTGACTCCTTTATTCGTGATGCTGTCACATGAAGCCACTCGGTCACAAGCTCTCTGACCGTCATTTCCGTTACAGCGTACTCGTCCTCGCTGTGATCCAGTGCTATCATAGCCTTGTATTCGGCTTCATCACGGCTTTTTCCGTAGAACGAACGGAATACACGTCTGCCGTTCTCATCTTTGCCCATAGATATACGGCACTCCCAGCGTCCGTCCCTGCGTTTATAAGCTGTTTTCTTGCTCATTCATTAAAACCTCCAATTAATCATCGTTCAGTATAAGTAATTATGGAAACAATAAAAAAACAATCCACCTATCTTGACAAGACATACATAATTTGCTATAATAATGATAAGGTATATTAGAAACTGTGTGAGAAACATACGAATCAAGTTTAGCGTATCGTCAATTCAATAATTTTGCGAAATACGAAGCTGTATTTTGCAGTATGTTAATGACTGTTAAGGAGTAATATAATGGATGCAAACCAGAATTTGACAGCGGAAATGATTAAAATAGACCCCTATAATTATACACTATCCGAGATGGTGGATGTAATTGGGGAAACCGAAGCAAAAAAGCTGTTTAAATCTATTTATAAAGGCACATCGAAATTAAGTTATCAAACTATAAAGGTGAAAGATGTTTTTAATGGTGGCGACACAAGAAAATATGCGTTCGAATTATGTGACCATTATTGCATTGAAACTGTTTGTATTCAAAGAAAAACCGGTACTACAGTGTGTGTAAGTACAATGGTAGGATGTCCCGTTGGATGTGTTTTCTGCGAATCTGGGAAAAACGGTTTTATCCGTAACTTAACTCCATCCGAAATTGTTCAGCAGATTGTACTACTTAGAGAAAAAGTCAATCGAATTGTTTTTATGGGGATGGGTGAACCACTGTTCAATTATGATAATCTGGTTAAGGCGATACATATTCTACGTGATAGGGATGGATTGAATTTTCCTACAGATGGAATCACAATTTCAACAGTCGGGCCGCTACAGCAACTTAAAAAAATAAGAGAAGAACATTTGAAAATACAGTTGACTCTCTCGCTTCACGCAACAGATCAGAGAACTCGTGACATTGTCATGCCCCATATGAAAGGACATGATATTAGAAAAGTTGTGGAAACCGTACTTTCTTATTCCGAAAGGCACAACAGAAAAGTCACTATAGCGTATTTGCTTATTCCGGGGTTAAATGATCGTTCAAGCGATGTAAGACAGTTAGGAAAGTGGTTTAGAGGAAAGAATGTGTTGATTAATCTTCTTCAGTATAACGAAACATCGAATAGTCGCATTAAACGTCCAAACAAGCAGCAGTTAGTTGCGTTTAAAACAAGATTGGAGGATGCTGGCTTAGAGGTTAAGCTTAGAGAGTCCCGTGGAAATAGAATCAAAGCAGCTTGTGGACAACTAGTTAGCGAATACAACAGGCAGGGAAAGAAAACAGCAAATCGGACTGTAAATGGAACTGAGAATTCAAACGGAAGCGTGCGAAAATCTTCATTTACAGGAAGAGCAAGTTCGAAGAGACATCCTTTTGCAAAACACAAAAATGTTGGGAAAAAGAGAAAGCATGAGTAAGCTAGAACTTTATAATATATATGCTGGTTATGAAGAGAGCAAGCCTGTTCTTAAAGATATTTCTTTTTTTGTAGAGAAGGGTGAGTTCATAGTCCTTCTAGGAACATCAGGGTGTGGAAAGACCACTATATTGAATCTCATCGCTGGGATGATTCCAATATCAGCTGGAGAATTATACATAGATGGGGTTAAATCAAATGATACTCCACCTCGAAAGCGAAACATAGCCATGGTGTTTCAAAACTATGCATTATACCCTACAATGACGGCATATGAAAATATTGCTTTTCCATTACAAAATGCTCATTATAAAAAAAAGGATATCGACTCGTCTGTCAAGAGCATCGCCGTTGAATTAGGGATCGATGACCTTCTTGAACGAAAACCTGCCGAAATGTCCGGCGGCCAGCAGCAACGAGTTGCGATAGCTAGAGCATTGGTGAGAAAACCTAGTTTGCTTTTAATGGATGAACCGTTATCTAATCTTGATTCAGCTCTCAGGAATCAGTTGCGATTCGAAATAAAAAAACTACATAAGAGTATTGGAGCAACAATAGTATATGTTACACATGACCAAGCTGAAGCCCTTACGCTTGCTTCACGAATCATACTATTGAGCAATGGTATGATACAACAAATCGGAACACCACATGAAGTCTTTTACGAACCTGCGAACGAATTCGTAGCCACGTTTTTAGGAAATCCTAAAATCAATTTGTTTAGTAACTGCGATGTAGTTATAAAAAGAGGAATATACTACCATGATAAATGATTATTATCCCCAAAATCGATATTCGCCAAATCTATAACCGTTTCAATTAAAGTGAATAATAACCATATACCCTCGGAAACGCTCTGTAAGCGTTTCTGAGGGCTTTTTCTTTTCAGCGGTTAGTTTTCCGCTCCGCAGGCTCGGACGGTGCTGTGTGGCTTTGACCTTCGCCTGACGGTCAAGCTGAGGTCGGCTCGGCAATGCCGTGACGGATTTCATACTCACGCACACGGCGGTAGAAAGTATTTGCCGACATATCCATTCTCCGCATAAAATCCCTGCCAGTGATATTCTTCGACTTCCATTCCCCATAGAGCTGCCCGAACCTCGTCCAGTCGGTGGGGATAGGCTTTCGCCCGGTGTACTTGCCCTGTGCCTTAGCAATCTCGATGCCCTCACGCTGTCGCTGTTTGAGCTGCTCACGCTCCAACTGAGAGAGGGCAGCAAAAACGGTCAACATGAATTTGCCCGTAGGCGTATCGGTGTCAATCTTCTCTTTGTGGCTGATAAGGGTAACTCCTTTGTCGGTGAGGGTGTCGATGATATTCAGCAAGTCCTTTGTGGAGCGCCCCAGACGGCTGATGCTTTCCACATAGAGGGTATCTCCCTCACGCACATAGTCAAGCATAGCCCTGAGTTGAGGGCGGTCTGTGTTT
>JBGUPW010000022.1:0-5242 GCA_045130495.1 Ruminococcus sp.
AAATATTGCCAGCGTATAAAAGTCCCGTTTCGCTGAATTTTTCCAAAGCTTCGCTGCGCTTCAGCTCTCCCGCGAGCTTTAGCTTAAAGCTGTATTCCTTGTTGTTAAATTCGTCAATCGGAATATTGAAAAGCAGTTCGACCTCGGTATCCTTTGGATTTTTCAAAAGCTTGCCCGTTACAGCTGACTCGCCTTCTTCTCCTGCGCTGCTGTTTTCGTTGCAGATGATGCCCTTGTCCTTCGCGTATTCATAATCAATGCCGCACTCTTTGCAGATCTCTCTGTAGCTGTCATCGTCAAGAGCCATGACCTGCGGTATCTGACAGGTTACTCTCTTGAAATCGAGCCATTCATTTGAATTTCCGAAAAGAGTTGTGTCCACGTCGGGCCGGAACATTTCTGAGGGAATATCGGCTTTGTTGATCTTTATTTGCGAACCGTAGTAACGGACATATTCCGTGAGGCGTTCGATATCCTCCTGACGCTTGGCGGCATTATAACAGGCTTCCGTGTCTTTATAGGTGTTTTCCAAACCGGTCGGATACAGATTCATGTTGAAATTGAGCGGTGCGGTGTAGCTTCCGACATACTCAAAGGTGTATGTGACAAGCGAGAAAACCGAGATGAACAGCGCGACGCTCGCAACGATAGAGATAACCGTAGCGCGGTATTTTTTGCGGCTGCGCTTTAGGTTTTTGTAGGCTATGCTGCCGCCTATCCCGAAAAGCTTCTCGATGAATTTTGGTGTTTTATAAGACCTTGTGCTGTTGATTTTTACGTCCTTGTTGCCGCGAATAGCGTCAACGGGAGATATTTTTGAAGCGCGCACGGCGGTGAAGATCGTTGAGAAAAAGATAGTCAGAACGGAGAGAACGACCGCCACGGCTATTCCGAGCCACGACACGCAGAACACGATATCGTTTCCGTTGAGTCCGTCCTTCAAAAGAGTATTGCAGATCATTGTAAGCAGAGCGGTAACGCCGATTCCCAAGCCTATACCGAGCGGAATACCGGCAGCTCCGAGCACGAAGCCCTCAAAGAGCACGTTGCGGCGTATCTGACGCGGCGTAGCTCCGACGGAGCTGAGCATACCGTAAAGCCTTGTTTTCTCTGTTATGGAAATTGCAAAGCTGTTGCGGATGATGAAAACGCTCGACAGGATTATGATGATTAAAACCGTTATCGCGATTCCGTAAAGGATCTGCATCGTCTGCTCGCTTACGGCAAAAATGCGGAAGCGGAGAACCGAATAATTATATGTGAAATCGGTAATTCCGAAGCTGTTTTGAGAAAGGTCGATTCCCTCTCCGTCGTCGTAAGGAGAGTTTAGCCGTTCCTGAGTCTGTTTCTCGGTCAAGCCTGTAAGCTCGCTGAGAACGCGGATATAGTCAGCCTCTTTGCCGTCAAAAAGTCTGAGCTTCATCGTCGCGGTATTCGCGTAAACTGCGGAGCGGTCGCTTTTGTCGTAGCTAAGCCCCGTGAAAAGCTTAACTGAGCTTGATGAGGAATCGGATTCCAAATCTCCGTTCGCGGTTTTTAAAATGCCCGAAACGGTGTAGGTTTTGGTGAACTCAGTAATAAAATCATATGTTTCGGGATCATAATCGCTGTAATCGCCGAGGTTGTTTTCAATCCAGCTTTTGCTTCCGAATTCGGGAATATTGTTCTTATCGACCGTGTTCTTTGCCCATCGGCTGCCCACGCCGAGCGTGATTTTGTCGCCTGTGTGATATGTTTTTTGAGAGTATTTTATAAACTGCGGCGTTAGCAGAAGCTCGTCGGCGTTCTGCGGATAATGTCCCTCCGCAAGCTCGCAGCGGTGGCAGTTTTCAAAGCTGTTTTCGCTCATGCCGGTCAAGCTTACAAACGGCTTGTACGCCGATTTTGAATCGAATTGAGCTATGCCGATTGGAGTCTGCTCATAAACAAATTCGACGTCGCGGTGCTGACTCAAATCATTCGCGGTGTGCTCGTTGAAGCTGCCGGTAAGCGAAATCGTCCAGTCGCCGTTGTTGCAGATTTCGGTGTTCAGCAGACTTTGCCTGCCGCTTGTGACGACGCCCGTAACGACCGTCATAAGAGCGGTTGAAAGAATGATACCGATGATCGTCACGACCGTGCGAACGCGGTTTCGCTTCAAATTGAGAAGTGTGAGCTTTTTCATGGTGCTCATAGCTTACACCTCCTCGATTTTGCCGTCCTGAATGCGGATAATGCGGTCTGCGTCCTTGGCGATCTCAAGATCGTGTGTGATCATAATGATCGTCTGGTTGTAGTTCTGATTCGCGAGCTTGAGGATATGCATAATATCATCAGTCGCCTTGCTGTCAAGATTGCCCGTAGGCTCGTCGCAGAGCAGGAGAGCGGGATTGTTTATAAGCGCCCTCGCTATGCTGACGCGCTGCTGCTGACCGCCCGAAAGCTCATTGGGGAGATTGTGCCGTCTGCCTGCGATATTTAAGGCGTTTAAAATATCGTCCAGGCGGTTTTCGTCAGCCTCTCTGCCGTCTAAGTTCCATGGGAGCATGATATTCTCCTCAGCAGTCAAGATAGGAATAAGGTTGTAAAACTGATATACAATACCTATCTGACGGCGGCGGAATATCGCAAGCTTGTCGGCGTTCATCGCGCCGATGTCCTGACCGTCAACAAAGATTTTTCCGCTTGTGGGGCGGTCAACTCCGCCGATAAGGTGCATAAGCGTGCTTTTGCCGCTGCCGCTTGCGCCGACGATTGCGACAAATTCGCCCTTTTCAACGCTCAGATTGACATTGTCCACAGCGTGAACGGCGTTTTCGCCCGTGCCGTATATCTTGCATAAGTTTTCAGTTCGTAAAATTTCCATGATGTCCATGACCTCCTTCTTATATTTTACACGAAAATTTTACAATTGCAAGGTGACTGTAAAGTGACAGCGGATTATTTTTTTGAAATTCCGGCTGTTATCTTCAAAAAAAGCCTCCGCCCGGATCACGTTCCAAGCGGAGGTCGGTTTTCTTATTTATATGTTGTTTCTTTCGATACCGCCGTTGAGCAAATCAATAGTTTTCGGCGTGAAGCTCAAAATAGCTCTGCGGATGGTTGCAGGTGGGGCAGATGTCGGGCGCGTTTGTGCCAACGATTATATGACCGCAGTTGCGGCACTCCCATACCTTGACCTCGCTCTTCTCGAATACCTGAGCGGTTTCAACGTTTTTGAGCAGAGCGCGGTAGCGTTCCTCATGGTGCTTTTCGATAGCCGCTACAAGACGGAACTTCGCGGCAAGCTCGGGGAAGCCTTCTTCCTGCGCTGTTTTGGCAAAGCCCTCGTACATATCCGTCCACTCATAGTTCTCGCCGTCGGCGGCGGCTCCGAGGTTTTCGGCGGTGCTGCCGATACCGTTCAGCTCCTTGAACCACATTTTAGCGTGTTCCTTTTCGTTATCGGCGGTTTTGAGAAACAGCGCGGCAATTTGCTCAAAGCCTTCCTTTTTCGCCTTTGAAGCGAAGTAGGTGTATTTGTTGCGCGCCATTGATTCGCCGGCAAAAGCTGCCTCTAAGTTCTTTTCGGTTTGTGTTCCTGCGTATTTGTTAGCCATATAATAATTACCTCCGTCGATTAGTATGCGACATCTGTCGATCAGTATGCGCTTGCAGCGGTGCTGTTATGCTTTCCAAAGGCTGTGGAGATTGCAGTAAGCATATACCGCCTCAACCTCTTCGCCGTCGCAAAGTGCGAAGCAAGCCTGAGGCTTATCGCCGGGCTTTAATACCTTGCGCTGGTTGCCCGCAGTCGTCTGAACGGCGATCCATTCGATGTAGTGCTCGGCGAGCATGGGGTGCTCAACAGAACCGACGGTCACAGACACCTTGTTGCCTTTAACCTCAAAGACAGGCACGTGCTTCTCAACAGCCGCGTCTGTGGTTCCGGGCTCAAGCTCTTTCATCTTCTGACCGCAGCATGAAACGGGAGCGCCGCTCTTTTTTACCATCGCGATGATATTGCCGCAGGTTTCGCAGATGTAAAATTTCATTTCCATATAATTTACCTCCTGAATTTTGTAAAAGAATTTTGTGAAATATAAAATATATTATTCTTACGCAATATATTATACACTACAAACTATATTTTGGTCAATATACTTTTCATTGACTTTGTATATCTTTTTTCGATATATATGATAAATAATATTTAAGATGATTAAATAGGTCGTGATTTATATAATATACCGCTTATACCGCTCAAAAAACACCGTCGGACAAAACATCCGGCGGTGTTCGGGCGATAATACTGTTTTCAATTCAACCCTTAAAACAGATGTCAGCGGAATATTACGCAACAGATGTTAACAGGGTTTATTTGAAAAATGAATAAAGACTATCTTTTTTTGTAAAGAACAAGCTCGGGGTCGGCTCCGTCGGCTCCATAAGTGCAGACCAAAATAAAATCCATGTTGGCGAGTACGCCGAAGCAGCGCTCTCCGCCGAATTCGGATTCAAGCTGATTTCCCAAATAAGTCGTTTGGTCGTCGAGAAATCTCACTTTTATGCCGTTCGGAAGGGGATAAGCGAGATTCACATAGCTTCCCACAAGAGCGTTGAGCCTTTCAAGCTTGGGCATTCCGTCGATGTTAAGCTCATTGATTTCATTGAACAGCTTCTTCTTGAATTCTTCAAACTGACCGTCATCGCCGAGCTCCTCGTATCTTTTCCAGTAATCGAGCTTAGGCAGGGATTGTTTCAGATAAGAGCGCGCCTGTTCCTCGGAAAAGCCGTCACTTACCAAAAAGGGAACGCACACATTGATCAACTCATCCATATCACTGTAGGTGTATTGTCCGTCGGCATAGCACCACTTGCAGTAATCGTTGTTGGGTGTTCCGTCTTTTTCTCTGCCGATGATCTCGTCCTCAAGCGGCATTCCGCAGCATTGACAGATCTGTTGACGCGGCGCTCCGAGCAGCGTGTTTATGGAAACATCAAAAAGCTCCGAGAGTAGCTTCAAGGTTTCGGTGTTGGGCACCGTCTCGCCGTTTTCCCAACGTGATACCGCCTGACGGGTAACAAAAAGCTTTTCAGCCAATTCATCCTGTGACAGCCCGTTTTTTGTTCTTAATTCAAATATTACGTCCTTTGTATCCATTTGAACACCTCCTGAGAATATTCTATCACGCGCACGGCCGGAAAACAAGCAACCCGCTGTTGCTTATGATACAAAATTTTGCGCTTAAAAGCCGAAAAACTCTATGATTAGCTTTATTGC
>JBGUPW010000023.1:0-17451 GCA_045130495.1 Ruminococcus sp.
TATACGGTGCCGTTAACGGTGATTCTGAGATTTTTCATTTATTATTTCCCCTTTATATTCCTTGTATTACTTGTCATAATTAATTAAACCGTGCTGTGCTTCTTGGCTATTGTGGGAACTCTCTTGCCCGCGAGCATATCCAAAGCCGCAATAAGCGTACTCCTGAGCTGCGGCTCCTCAACAATGCCGTCCGCATATCCGTTCTGAGCGGCGTTGTAAGCAGAAAGCTTCTCTGCCGCGAACTGCTCGGCGGTCTCCTTCTGCTGCTCCACAGGCACCTTCATCGTTTCGGGAGCCATGATGAACGCCGCCGCCTCGACATTTACGGGCGAGATGACCGCTTCGGGAAAAGCGTAAACAACATCTGCGTTTGCTCCCGTGCCGGCGAGCGCTATGTAAGCCGCGCCGATAGCCTTTCCGACAATGACGGAGATTTTGACCGTTGTTGCCTCGGCGTAGGCGGAGGTTAGCTTTGCGGCGGAGCGGAGATTTTCAAAGCCCGCGCAGTCCGCAAATGTCACAACGGGAATCGAAAAAGCGTCGCAGAAGCGGACGAATTTTGATATTTTCTCGGTGGAAGCGTCGTCGAGCGTTTTGCCCACGGTGCGAACAACACCGATAACGCTGCCGCCTAAACGGGCAAGTCTTATGCGCGCGCTGTCTCCGAAGGCGTCGGCGATCTTTAGCTTTGAGCCGCCGTCAACAACTGCGCTCACAATGCAGTTTCCGTGCGGAGACGGCTGCTCCGAAAAGCCCTCGGGAGCGGTCGTGAGATTATTTGAAGGAAGGTAGCAAACGAGCTCCCTCGCTTTCTTTACGGCTTCCGCGCAGTCCTTAACGATAAAGGCGGCGTTGCCGTTTGAGGCGTTTGTCTGAGCGTCCGCATCCTTTCCCGAAACGTCGAGCGAGAGCTTTGCGTCCTCGGTCATCAGCACAAAATCGGCGCTGACCGCCGCTAAAGCGTTTGTTCCCAAGCAGGTTCCCGTCACAACGGAGATCTGCGGCACTGCGCCGCTCAGCTTGGCGGTGAGGTTGAGCACCTCTCCGCAGCCCGCAAGCAGCTCGGTTCCCTGAGTGAGTCTGCCGCCTGCGCTGTTGTAAAAGCCGACCACGGGCGCACCCGTTTTTAAAGCCAGCTTGCCTAACTTTTTGATTTTCGCGCTCTGCGCCTTGCTCAAAGCACCGCCGCTGATGTCGCTGTTCTGTGCGAATGCGTATACGGGCAAGCCCTCGACCGTGCCGAAGCCCGCAACGACCTCGGCAAAGCCGTCGCCCGATTTAGCAAAGGCGTCGATTTCGCAGAAGCTGTCCGCGTCGAAAAACGCCGTGACGGTCTGATAAGCGGAGGTTGCCGCGATTTCAGCCTTTGCCGCGTTGATCCTGTCCAAATTCATAGATTTTTCCTCCCGTGCTGTGTGATAAAGCCAAACTATCGCATATTAATCATTATAAATCATTCTTTGTCTATTATAACGCATAAAAACCAAAAAAACAAGGGTATTTTGGTACAAAAACAGAGAAATCATTTTTATACTATTATCAAATATACGCTTTAAAATCTGTCGCATAAAAATCCGCTGATATCTTTTTTAAGGCGCTTTAATTAAATCAGTATTGGAATACTATCTATGTTCTCCGCAAGCCGCAAATAATACCGGCTATGTTCTCCGCAGCCGAAAAAATCGGGAGCGGCAACCGCCGCTCCCTTTTTGCATACTATTGACTTTTCAAATCACTGCCAATTTCCGTTCATCACTCCGCCGTCGCCGTAGCCTGTGGTTACATAGGTTCCGCCCAAACGGGTAACAAGGTCACTTGTCTGGTTCCAAACCGTTGAATTCCAAACGGGCGCCTTGCCCTTTTCAACTCTTGCGAACAGGAGATTGTTTTTGATATCGCCGGTGAATGTAACCAATGAAGGTTCTCCCGAGCCTTTGATCCAAATGCCGTCGGAAGATGTGTTCCATGTCCAAATCCAGAAGTCCTCATTGTGCCAGCACGTTCTGTCGGCGTTGAGATAGACCACTTTCTGTGAAACCGTGGGAGTCGTCGGCTCGGAGGAAGGCTCTGTGGGAACCGTCGGCTCCGACGAAGGAACCGTGGGAGTCGTCGCCTCGGGCTCGTATTCAATTACCGGATCATCGGGATCGCTGTGAGCGGGATCTAAATTTCCGCTGTAAACCGAGGTTATAAGACGGTACGCTGCGTTTGGCGCTTTTACCTGACCAAACTCAACCAAATCGGTCTCGTTGATCTTGTGAGAGGTTGTTTCGCCGCTGTTGAGCTTGGAAACGACAAGGTCTTTCACGTTGAGATTCACCGTGGTATTTTTGGCATCGAGCACCTTGAAGGTCACGGAGACAAAGGGAACCGCCGCTCCGCCGTTAGCTTTGAGCGGCGAAAGCGTAATGCACGAGTAGTTGCCCGATACACCGTAGTCAACCGAGCCGGGGCGCGTATTGAACGCAAGACCCGAAACGGTGGGCATGAAGTCGGAGCCGCAGGGTTGAAGCGCCGTGCCGTCGTAGGTCAGAAGCCAATCGGTGCCGAGCAGATCCTTTTCACAGCTGATGAAATAAGTCACCGTGAGATACTCGGTGTCGCTGTCAAAGCTTACGGTGTTTGCGGGGAAGAAATTTGACTGAGCGGTAACGGTAAACGGTTCAAGACAGACAAGCTCTCCCGCGTTTCCGTAACCTGATTCGTACTCAGCGAGATAAATTTGCAGAGCGGTGATGTCCTTAACGGTCACGCTCCCGTCCTTATCAACATCTGCGAGAGTTCTTGCGAAGCCCTCCAAACGGGGTTCAAACTCCGAAACGTCGCGCTGCAGCGCGGTAACGTCGTAAACGTTCACTCTGCTGTCGAGGGTCGCGTCGCCGCGGATACCGCTTTGCGCTCCTACGGGAGAAGTTTTTACATCTGCTTTGCCATTCATTACGGCCGGCATAAGATCCGAACTGCTTTTTACGTTCGGAACTGCGTTAAGATACGCCGACCTTTCAGGAAAAAAATCGATGTTCTCCTTTACAGCAGCGGACTGATTTTTTGTATAAGGCTCGTTTGTGTGAGCGTAGCCTGTAGCGTATTCCGCGAGGAAAATCTGAATGTAAGTCACGTCCTTAACGGTAACGTTGCCGTCAGCGTCAACGTCTGCGAGCGCCCTTGAAATTCCCTCCATGCGGGGGTCAAACTCGGCAATGTCTCTCTGAATCATTGAAACGTCGGAAACTGTAACTTCGCCGTCAAGGTTAACGTCGCCGTAAACATATGAGGGCTCGGGCTCGGTGGGATCGGTGCTTCCGCCGGGTGTCTTGGTCGCGTCGGTAGCCTCAACCTCTTCAACGGTGGGTTTGAGGTCTGTTACCTCCCAGCTTACGGGACCCGTGAGCGCGAAGATGTGAGATTTGCCCTGAAGCTTGAACTTCTCTTCCTCACGCGCCTTTGCCGCGGGATACTGGGTCGCAGCGCCCTTTGTTGTTGTGGCGTTGAAAATTACATAGGTGTTGGGCGAATCGGCAAGGCTCACGCTGCTTGTAACGGAAACTGCGGGAACCTCGATATAGTACATACCCGAAGCCTCGTCAAAGAGCATTTCCTGACCCGGCCAGCCGCCGTTGGAGAAGGTGGAGCCCGCTACGGTTGTTTCATCGTAAACGAAGCAGTTGATATTCGTCCATGTTTTCTTTCTTTCGGGATTCAGGAAAATATAAATTCCCGAAGCGGTGGACGGCTTTTTGGTGTAAAGATAGGTGCTTGACGCAGTGTTGCCGTCCGCGTCGGTCGCCGTGAGGTTGAGAGTGATGGTCTCGCCTACCTTATAATCGGAGCCGATCCTGATTGTGGGAGAGCCTGTGAAGGCAGTGGGTGTTGAGTCCTCAAGCGCGTATGTACCCGAAACAGCGTTTTCGAGAGTGAGCTGAACCGTCATGGTGTCGGTCGTAAAGCTGCCTGATTCTACGGAAGCGATAACTCTCGGAGTTGCGGTGGACTTGTAAACGACCGCTACGCCCGTATCGCCGATGGAGCCGGTGAGAACGCCGCTTGCGCTAACGGTGAATTTGCTGCCTGTAACGGTGTCGGTGTAAACGCCCTGAGCCAAGCCTGTGCCCTCGAGCGAAACCTCGGCTGCGTCGCCGATGATGTTGGTGATAACAACACCGCTGTTGCCTCTGGCAACATAAACGAAGCTGCCCGAGGAGCCTGTCTTTTCGCTCTTGACATTTGCAAAAGCGTTGTGGAACTTGTTGACCTCGGAAACAACGTTGCTCTTATAGGTGAGGTCGCCTGCCGCTTCGCCCATTTTTGCCGAGCCGGGGCGCGCCAAATACAGAGCAGTGGCGTCCTTCTTCGCGGCAACGATTGCCCACGCCTTAACGATCTTTGAATCGTCGATAAACGCGGTGGAGGCTCTTTCGTCCTTGTCCTCAAAGGTGTCGTGGGACTCAGCCCAGAGAACCGACTTGTCGGCGCCGCCGCTTACCGAATAGGTCGCGGTGGAAGCCATTTTGGTGTTGCCCTTTACAACGCCCGCGAGGATATTGTTGCCGGTTGTGTTGTCGGTAACGCGCATACGCTTGGTGTAGCCCGAAACCTTTCTTCCGGTTCCTACGGTGTTGAGTATCTCACCGTATGCGAACAGATCCTTGCCGGTTTTTTCTTTGTAGTAAACCTTTGCTTTGTCAAGCGTATTTACCCAGAAATCGGAGCCAACGTCCTTGTCGTCTTCGGTTTCGATATGCTTTGCAGCGTCAAAACGGAAGCCGTCAACGCCGCAGTCGATACATTCCTTGAGCAGACCGTAAAGCTTGCTCTGAACAAATTCGTTTGCGGAATTTAGGTCGGGACAGTTGGTGACGTGACCGCGAGTTACGGTCGTAGCGTTGCTGTCGGAGGCTCCGTACTTTTCGCTGTGGAAATAAGCGTCATAGTCGCTGTAGATCTCAGGCTCGTAGGTGTTAACCTCGTCGCTGAGCTTGTTGGGGTTCTCGCTTCCGCTCGCCTCAACATAGTTTGCCATGTGGTTCGCAACAATATCAACGATGATTTTGACACCGTACTTTTCAGCCTCTTCGCAAAGCGAGGAAAGCTCTTCCTTTGTGCCGAGCCATGAGTTTTCGGCGATAGAAAGGCTTACGGGCTGATAGAGCTTCCACCACTGACCTGCCACGTCAGACGAGGTTCCGTAATCCTTCGGCTGAGTGACGGGTGAAGTCTGCACCGTGGAATAACCCGCCGCCGCGATTTGAGGCAGGTTTTCCTTAATTGAATTGTAAGACCAGTTGAAAGCGTGCAAAATCACGCCGTCCTCAGCGTTCTCCTGCAAATTCGGATCGCTTGCAACAGCCGAGCCGCTGTCAACGTTAGCCGCGCCCGCCGAAATCGAGAATGCCACTGACGACGTAAGAATTGCTGCGCCGACAGCGATACTTACGAGTTTTCTGAACAGTTTCATCAAAAAACCACCCTTTCATAATTTTTCACTATTATTATATCAAATTTTCTAAAAAATGTATATGTTTTATGTTACAAATCGACAATCATTTTTTTGTGCATTGCGCCAATGCAAGCCTTTGCAGCAGTTTAGTTGACAATTGACAGTGGACAATTTCGGTTATCGCTCCGCTCCAATTTGTAATGCTGTGTGATATGACGGTTATGTTGCACGGTTATCATTAAATATGTCGATTGCCCGAGCGTTTATTTGAGGTTACCTTTCTGCATAATACCCTGTGAGATTTATTAAGGATATTTTGATAAACCATACCTTTACATCGTAGGGTCGAACCCATGTGTTCGACCGGGCACCGAGGTTTGTTTCACGTCCGATTGCCGATAGAAACACAAACGTTTTATTCAGCGCCCACGGGCGCACACATCGGTACGCCCCTATGAATTGATTGAAACGTCTATTATACATTTTAACATCGTTTTAGGGGCGACCGGTGGTCGCCTGTTCCCGGAACCTAATCAAACCACCGTCGCAGGCGTGCGATGCACGTCCCTACGACCATATGATTAACAGCATAAAATTTCAACAGACGCACACATAAAAAACAGGCTGCCGCATTTTGCAACAGCCTTTCACTATTTTTTCTTGTTTTTTCTTGAATAACGCGAGTATTTGTTTTTCTTTGCGTTTGCTTTTTGGACGCTCTGTCCCGCCATTGGGGTCACAAGGCAGTTTTTGCCGTTTCCTATCAAGTCGCGCCTGCCTGCCGCAGTAAGAGCCGCTATTACCTGTTTTTTGTTTTCGGGGATAAAATATTGAAGCAAAGCGCGCTGCATTGCCTTTTCCCGTTCGCTCTTGGGCACATAGACCTCCTCAAGCGTGTACGGGTCAAGTCCCGTGAAGAACATGGCGGTGGATATCGTTCCCGGGGTCGGGTAAAAATCCTGAACCTGCTTGGGATGTATCTTCTGCTTTTTGCAGAACAGCGCGAGCTCAACGGCGTCCTTTAAAGTTGAGCCCGGGTGCGAGCTCATCAGGTACGGCACGACATACTGATCCTTTTTTTCGCGCTGAGTCAGGGCGTAAAATTTATCGCAGAATTTTTTATATGTTTCTATGTGCGGCTTGCCCATTTTATCGAGCACCGCCGCCGAGCAGTGCTCGGGCGCGACGCGGAGCTGTCCGCTGATGTGGTGCTTTACAAGCTCCTCAAAAAATTCGTCACTCTCGTCTTCCATAAGGTAATCAAAGCGGATACCGCTGCGGATGAACACCTTTTTTATGCCGTCGAGCTTCCGCAGCTTTCTGAGCAGGTTCAAATAATCCTCGTGGCTCACCTGCATTTGCGGGCACGGCTTTGGCGCAAGACATTTTTTGCCCTTGCAGAGCCCGCGCTTCTTTTGCATTTCGCATGAAGGCAGTCTGAAATTTGCCGTGGGTCCGCCGACGTCGCTTATATACCCCTTGAACCTTTTGTCCTCAAGGAAGCTTTTCGCCTCGTTTATAACGCTCTCCTCACTGCGGACAGTAACGGCGCGCCCCTGGTGGAACGCCAACGAACAGAAATTGCACGCGCCGAAGCAGCCACGGTTGTGAGTTATCGAAAATTGAACCTCCTGAATACCCGGAACTCCCCCTGCCGCGTCGTAGCAGTGCGGATATCCGCGCTCATACGGGAGCGAATAGACGCGGTCAAGCTGCTGTGTGTTGAGCGGAGGCATTGGAGGGTTCTGCACAAGGATATATCCCCCATGCCGCTGGATAAGCGTTTTGCCGCGAACTGCGTCCGCCTCGTCGAGCTCCTTGCGCGCCGCTATCGCGTAATCCTTTTTGCTTTCGCAAACCCGTTCATAGCTCGGAAGCTCCACGGCAGACCGCGGGATATAATCCTCGGTCCTGACCTTATAGCAAATACCCTTTATATCGTGCAGCGCCTCAACGGGGCAGCCCTCGCCGAGCCTCGCGGCAATCTCCTCCGTTTGCAGCTCCCCCATTCCGTAGACAAGGATATCGGCTTTGCTGTCAAAGAGGATAGACGGCATGACGCTGTCGCTCCAGTAATCGTAATGGGCGAACCTACGAAGCGACGCTTCCAGACCGCCGATGATAATCGGGCTGTCGGGATAAAGTCGGCGGACGATATTGCAGTAAACCGTGACCGCGCGGTCGGGGCGTTTTCCGCTTTTGCCGCCTGCTGTGTAAGCGTCGTCGTGACGTCTGCGCTTTGCGGAGGTGTAGTGCGCAACCATGCTGTCGATATTTCCTGCGGAGACCATGAAGCCGAGCTTGGGCTTTCCGAACTGCGTAAAATCGGAGTCCTTTCTCCAATCGGGCTGAGCTAAAAACGCGACCTTCCAGCCGAGGCTTTCAAGCAAGCGGGTGATTATCGCCGCACCGAAGGAAGGGTGATCGACATAGCTGTCGCCGCAGATATACACAAAGTCGGGCTGCTCCCAGCCGCGCTGCTTTACTTCGTCGGCGTTCATAGGTAAAAATGCCATGTCTGTCCCCCTCTCCGTCATCAGTCAGACTGATTCTGCAAAACGTTTCTTCTTTCAAGCCATTCGTTATAAGTCATCAAAACGTCTCTCGGCTTGGAGCCCTGATGCGGTCCGACAATGCCGAGCTGTTCCATATCGTCTATCATTCTTCCCGCTCTGGCGTAGCCGACCTTTAAGCGGCGCTGGAGCATTGATGTTGAAGCCTGTCCAGATTCAATGACGAATTGGATGGCTTCCTCCATTTTCGCGTCAAGCTTGATGCCCTCGCCGTCGTCCTCCGCCGCGCCTTTCTTGCCGTTGTTAAGACCCTCGGCTTCGATGCGCTTGATATTTTCTTCGATTTCGGCGTTGTATTCCGCCTTGGCGCTCTTTTTGATATACGCCGTGACGCCCTCGATCTCCTCCTCAGAGGCATAGCAGCCCTGAACGCGGACAGGCTTTGGCGCGCCCACAGGCGAAAACAGCATATCTCCGCGTCCGATCAGCTTTTCACCGCCGCCGACGTCGAGAATAGTTCTCGAATCCATGTTGGAGCTGACCTTCAGCGAAATACGGCTCGGCACATTTGCTTTGATAAGTCCCGTGATCACGTTAACGGTGGGTCGCTGGGTAGCTAAAATAAGGTGCATACCGGCGGCGCGCGCCATCTGCGCCAAGCGGCAAATGCTGTCCTCGACCTCGCTCGGAGCCGCCATCATCAGGTCGGCAAGCTCGTCTATCGCGATCACCACGCGCGGCATTTTTTCCTTTGCCACGGGCAGTCCGTTTATCTCGATAACGGGCTGAATAAGCTCTCCCTCCTCGTTTTCAACGGGCGGATGGTCGTCGATATAACGGAGATTTCTGTCGATCAGAGCGTTGTAAGAGTCGATGTCCTTGCAGTCAAATTCCGAGAATATCTTATAGCGGTTGAGCATTTCATTCACCGCCCAGCCCAAAGCAGCCGCCGCTTTTTTTGCGTCTGAAACGATCGGCACAAGCAGGTGCGGAATGCCCTTGTATTTTGAGAACTCGACCATTTTCGGGTCGATAAGGAGCAGCTTTACCTCATCGGGAGTCGCCTTGTAAAGAATACTGATAAGAATTGAGTTTACGCAGACCGATTTACCCGAGCCGGTCGTACCCGCGATAAGCAGGTGGGGCATTTTCGCTATATCGGTAATGACGATCTCGCCCGAAATGTCGCGTCCGAGAACAGCAGTCAGCTTGCTCTTTGCCCTGCGGAACTTGTCCGAATCAATAAGCTCGCGCATGGAAACCATGCTGACGACCTTGTTCGGTACCTCTATTCCGACAGCCGCCTTGCCGGGGATCGGAGCTTCTATCCTCACGCCGTTGGCGGCGAGGTTGAGCGCGATATCATCGGAAAGATTCGTTATCTTGCTTATTTTAACGCCGGGAGCCGGCTGGAGCTCGTAACGCGTTACCGAGGGTCCGCGGCAAATATTTACAATGCTCGCGTTTACGCCGAAGCTGTTAAGCGTATCTATGAGCTTGCGTGAGTTGGTTTGCAGCTCCTCCATAGCGTTCTGCTCGTTGTTGTTGTTAGGCGGCTGCAAGAGCTGCACAGGCGGATAATTATAATGCTTTTCGGATTTTGATTCTTCTTCGGAATAATTCATACCGTAGCCGAGGTTCTCAAACTCCCGAGCCGCTTCCTCCGCCTCGTTTCTGCGCTTCCTTTTAACGGTGAACGGAACCGTCTGGGGGTCAGCCTGCTCCTCTCCGTTGCTGACTTTGCCCGCCTTCTTTTCCTGAGAAATATCCTCGGCGATCTGCTCTATCATGGTTCCGCCCGAGGGACGGCTCGCGCGGTTTATTATATTCTGCAAATCCTGCGAAAGATCCTTTTCCTTCGCATTGCCCTCGTCGCTGTCGGCGATGTCCATATCTGTGACGGGCTTTAAGCTTTTACGGCGTTTTTTCTTAGCGCCGGGTTCGTCGAGCGGAATGTCTATGCTGCCGTAGGGGTCACTGCTGCTCATAGGAATATCGATCGGCGAAGCTGCGGCTCTCACCGGCTCGACGCCCGCGCGCTTCGCCTGTCTTTGAACCTGATACCGTTGGATTTTCCTGCGGCTTGCCGCGTGAGCGCGTCTAACGGCGCGGGCTACGTCCCTGACCGAAAGATTTGCGAGAATAAACACAATGACCGCTAAAATCAAAAGGCAGAGAATAGCCCCGACTGCCGTACCGCACAAACGCGCCATAGGATATCCGAGCAGTCCTCCCGTTAAGCCGCAGCCGAGTACAAAGTAATGTGTTCCCTCGGTGCTCACACTGCGGTAGGCGTCGAGGTACAAATTACCCAAAGCGGAAAAATAGTTTTCATCCCGGTGCTGTGCGCCGCCGACTATGTAAATCAACGCCCCTGCGAACAGAGCGGTGAGCACGCACAGCAGAACCTTAGCCTTGAAATGTGCGACATGAGCCTTCTCCTTTTCGTTCATCACACAGAGGTAGATGAACGCGGCGGGAATAAAAATAATTCCCAAACCGAATAATCCGATGAAAGAGGCGCGAATATTTGTCCACAGGCTTGCGCCCTTGCACGTGATCATTATTATGAAAAAGCCTGCCGCTGCCGCGTACAAAATAGACTTTATACGCGGGCTTAAGCCGCTGCGCGCAGGCTTTTCCTCCGCCTTGCTGCGGGCGGAGGAGGTCTGATTTTTGCGCGGAGCGGCGTGTGATTTTGTGTTTGCAGTTTTTGAATTGCGTGTGTTCCTGGTTGACGCCAATAGGTTTCACTTCCTAATTCAGGTACTAAACGAACAGCGCGGCGGGCTGATTTGTAAACAGATTCGTTCCGTTCATTATCTCAATTATTGAAACGACAAGCAGCGCCGTGCCGACGAGTGCGGTGTATACGATGAAAATAATCATCTTGTCGCTCTTTAAGAACCACTTGAAAAGCAGGATAGAAAGATATCCCACTACTGCCGAAACAATAACGCCGACGGCTATGACAGGCAGCTCAACGTTGATTCCGCCGGGATCCTTTACGGCGTCCAGACCCTCTAAAACTGCGGCGGCTAAAATTGACGGAATGCCTAAAACGAATGTAAAGTCGAGCGCCTTTTGCTTGTTTATACCGCGCATTTCACCCACGGCAAGTGTCGAGCCGGAGCGTGAAAGACCGGGCAGCAAGGCGGCGGATACCTGCATCAGACCCACGCAAATCGCGTCAACAGTGTTGTAGGACTCTCTGCCCTTTGATTCGGCGGAGCTGCCGCGCATATGCTTGTAGCCCGACGAGCAGTTTTTGCGGTTGCAGCGCGCGCCGACGGCTAAAAGAATGCTTGTCAGCAGCAGCGAGAGCGCGGTGACGATCAGGATTTGCGCGCCCGAGAACAGCTCGGCTAAATCCTTGACCTTCATTCCCGTGCCGGGAATCGGGATAAACATGATAAACAGCGGCAGCAGACCAATGATGAGCATTACGATAAGGTTGCGCTCATAATTCATTTTGCTCCACTTGAACTTACCCGTGAAAATATCGCCTATCATTCTGAAAAACTCTTTGATAAGGCTCCAGACAAGCTTGTGATAAAAAGCCACAACAGCCACGAGCGTGCCCACATGGAGCATTACGTTGAAAAAGAGGTTTCCCTCGCCTGCAACGCCCGTGATGTGCTGGGTGATTGCGAGATGTCCGCTGCTTGAAACCGGCAGAAACTCGGTGAGTCCCTGCACCACACCTTGAATAATCGCGTCGATGATGGTCATAGTTTTCTCCTTTATGTACGGGCAGGCGCCCGTTATTTTTCCTTTTCGGAATTTTCTTCTATCATTTCATACAGCGCGTCAATCGCGTCCGAAACCGTACCCACCGCGTCGATCAGCCCCTCGCTGACCGCGCGTTCTCCGTCGAGAATCGTTCCGACATCCATAACAAGCTCGCCCGTATTCAGCACCATTTGAGCGTACCTCTCAGCCGATACATTTGAATGCTCTGCGACAAAGTTGTTTATGCGCTCCTGCATCCGCTTGAAATACTCAAACGTCTGAGGCACGCCGAGAGTCAGCCCCGTTGTTCGGACAGGGTGCGCGGTCATTGACGCGCTTTTTGCGATAAAGCTCTTTTTTGCCGACACTGCAAGAGGTATCCCTATTGAATGACCTCCGCCCAGCACAATGGACACCGAAGGCTTTTTCATTCCCGAAACGACCTCGGCAATCGCAAGCCCCGCCTCAACGTCGCCTCCCACCGTGTTGAGCAGAATAAGCAGCCCGTCGATTCGCGCGTCCTCCTCTATCGACACCAAAAGCGGAATGATATGCTCATATTTGGTGGTTTTTGTCTGTTGGGAAAGCAGATAATGCCCCTCGATCTGCCCGATGATAGTCAGACAGTGAATGATTTTATCCTTGTGACAGGTAATTACGCTGCCCGACTCATTGATATCGTCCTGCTTCCGCTCCGAGCGCTCCTCGTCTGCGGTTTCCTCTCCGCAAGGGTTCGGAACAAAGCCGTCGCGCCCGTCTGTGGTTTTTTCCTGCATTTGCATACACCTCCGAGAATAGGATTGACCTATCTTCAATAAAAATGTATGCTGCTGCGGCAAAAAACATACGCGTTTATAAAATGTACAAAAATATCCGATGTTATTATAACAGTAAATACAAAATATTTCAAGATTTTAAACGTTATATTTCTAAATTACAATAATTATTTCGGTTAATCATAGTATTATTAATCTGTATAATAATATTTTGGAGTGAATCACAACTTGGACACTAACATAACGATGGGCATTGTCATCCTTATTCTGGTTCTGCTTTCGGCTTTTTTCTCGGCAACGGAAACGGCGTTTTCGTTTGTAAACAAAATCCGGATCCAGCAGAGCGCCGAGGACGGAAACAAACGCGCCAAAAACGCGCTTTATGTTGTGGAACGGTTTGACAAAGCCCTAACCGCGATACTCATTTGCAACAACGTGGTGAATTTAGGCTGTTCGTCTATCGCGACGGTTCTTTGCCTGAATCTTTTCGGAGATATCGGCTCGGCTATCGCGACCGGCGTAACAACGCTGCTCGTGCTGACCTTCGGCGAAGTGATCCCTAAATGTCTTGCAAAGGAGCACTGCGACAGCTTCTCGCTGAGAACGGCAGGCTTTTTAAAGATCCTTATGATCGTACTCACTCCGCTTGTTTTTGTATTCCTGAAACTTAAATCCGTCGCGCTCAAAATCGCGGGCGGTCAGAACGACGCCCCGAGCGTGACCGAAAACGAGCTAAAATACATAGTTGAGAGCATTGAGGAAGAAGGCGTGCTTGAGGAAAGCGAAAGCGAAATGGTTCGCTCCGCGCTCGACTTCGACGAAACGACGGCGGAAGAGATTCTCACTCCGCGCGTTGACGTCGTTTTCCTGAGCATTGACGACACCCCCGAAAAAATCAAGGAGGTCATCATCGAGAACCGCTACTCGCGAATCCCCGTGTATGAAAACACCACCGACACCGTTATCGGAATACTTCACACCCGCGACTACCTTGAATCGCTTGCCGACGGAAAGATCCCCGATCTGCGCGACTTGATACAGCCACCGTATTTTGTGTTCAAGACCCAACAGCTCAGCAAAATTCTCAGCCACTTCAAGCGCACAAAGGTGCATTTGGCGATCGTCACCGACGAATACGGCGGAACACTCGGCATCGTCACAATGGAAGATTTGCTCGAAGAAATCGTCGGTGAGATCTGGGACGAGGACGAGGAGATCGAACGCACCCATTACAAAATCGGAAACAACGAATATCTTGTAAACGGGGACTTTGAGCTTGACGAAATGCTCGATTTGTACGACATGAACGAGGGCGCACTCGAAAGTGACGCGGTGACTGTCGGCGGCTTCATTTTAGAGCACGCGGGCAATATCCCCAAAAAGCGCGAGAGCATAGAGGCGGACGGCTTCCGCTTCACCGTAATGGAGGTCGAGAACCAGCGAATAATGCGCGTAGTTGTCAAAAAGCTCGACGAAGAAGACGAAAAGGAATAGCTTAACAACCTTTCCAAAATAACAATCAGCGGCGTGAGGCGGTCAAAGGCTTCACGCCGCTTTAATTTTTTGCTCAATTTTGCTCAATCGTTATTATAAGTTGCTTTTTGAAATATTTTTAAAAACTTTTGAAAAACCTCTGTTTTTGTCACGGTTCTGTCATTACCGATCGTGTATACTATAATCACAGTCAAGATAAAAAACAAAAACAAAAACAAATTTGACTAAATAAATAAACAATTATTAAGGAGTTATTAAAATGAAAAAGAACAATACAAAGACAAGAATCATCGGCACAGCACTTGCAGCAATTTGCGCAGTATCTTCTATCGCGGCGGTATCCGCTGTCAGCGTCGGAGCGGCTTCGATGCCTGCAACCGCTTCCGTTTCCGCTCAGGTGAAAGCAGGCAAGGGCTGCACCTTCCAAATGGACGGCAAAAACTGGACTTACTGGCTCAAGGATAACACCAACGTTAATATAAATGCCAACATCAATTTCAACACCGGCAAGGTCAACTTCATGATCAAGGGTCTTACACCCGGCGTCGTTAACGCGGTGCTCAAAACGCAGAGAGCCGACGGCAAGTGGAACAACGTTCCTGTTCGCTTTACAGTTGACAACAAGCTCAACGTTACCGGCAAGCAGACAGGCAAGCTGTTCGTCACAAACACAAAATTTGAAGGTTGATTTAATTTAATACACAACAGCGGCGTGAGGCTTTTAAATGCTTCACGCCGTCTTATTATTTTGATAACTTTGCAAGACTTACAAAGCAGATGTCTTTTTTCGCCTTGCCGGGCTTTTTCGGAAAGTCTGACGGAACAGGCTTCAAGGTTCCCCAAAGCAAGGCGTTCGCCGCGAATCGCGCGGTGTTGCCTGTAATCGGGTTATCATAATATAAAATCTTTATCTATCTCGCCCACCGTGATTTTTTCATCCATTTCGGGAATAACTCTTTCTCCTTCGGATATTACGAAATCTTTATCTATCTCGCCCACCGTGATTTTTTCATCCATTTCGGGAATAACCCTTTCTCCTTCGGATATTACGAAATCCTTATCAATTTCGTTTGTCTCAGTGCCGGTGCCGTATTCATAAATGTAATCAACCTCCGGCAATTTGCCCTTTTTATTCCGAAGCATAAAGCCGACCGCCATTCCGACAAATGCAAAGCAATACAGAAATCGGCTGATGAGAGTAGTTTTCATATTAAAGGTTATGTTTGTATTATAAACCAGTATCAAAACGATTTCCATAATAAGGCACGAAACGAACAGAAAAATCACAACGTACATCATAATTTGAGTGATCTTCCGAATTGTATCTGACTTTAGCTTTGATTTATTGTTCGTTTTAAGCCGGAAAAATAGATAGTAAACCAACAGGGTCAAAAATCCAAGCTCCGAAAAAATATATATGGCACAGTTCAGAATGGAAGGTATATTTGAAAAATTAACAGAGCTGAATATAAGCTGTGCGTTGAGCAGCTTAAAAATAAAATTAAAGGATAATGCGGCAATCAGCAATGTTGAACGTGCGATCTTGAAGTTCATTTTGTGGATAAGCGAAAAAAATGACGCAGCGGAAAAACATAAAAACACGGCAATTCCCAATAGTCTGCCAAATCTGTTTTCTTCTATTTGAACAAGCAAAAATATTTGGTAGGCTGTGAATATCGTAAAGAACAATCCTGTTAAAAAATTAACTACTTTTCTCATATTTTTATTCCTTAACTCTGATATTTTTTCTATCTTTCCTAACCTTAAAACGTTTTATCATTCTGTATTCCTTAAATATCCGTTTTGGGCTTGTTACCGCGCCCTTAATGGGACGATATACAAAAAGAAACGGATAGAGTACCCTGTGCTTTGCAACAAACGGGTAGCTTTTTTGTAAGGCTTCCCCTGAAATGAATACGCGGCTTTTTAAATAACGGCGTTTGGAAGCCTTGCTGTCGTCATTGCCGAGATTCTTTGCCGCTTGATTGTATTCCAGATTTTCAGAGGTTCCTGTGCTGCCTGACGAAATAAAGTAATCAAGGTCAATTTGCTCCTGCTTATTCAGTTCCGCTCCTGTGAATACCTTTTGCGACAAGCGTCGCATTTTTTCTTCAAAGCTGCTGATTTTCAGCTTTTTCAGCTCTGTGTTCAGGTAGTCACGGTCTAAATCAGTGTGCGCCCGCAGGAACACGTATACATCGAGCAGAGAACGCAAGCCGGAGCCGCCTGTAATGTAATGCTTGTAGGTATGGCAGAGGACATAGATGTAAAAATCCTCGTCGCCTAACTTGCAGGCATATCCGTTTTGGATCGTTTTCTCTTTGATATTTGCGAAGTATTTGTCAAACAAAGGCAATTCGCCTCCGTGAAACAGCGAGCGGTGCATTTCAAACTCAAGCGTCGGGGGCTTGGTATAAACGTCGTGATGAAATTCGCCGAATGATTCACAGGTGTAGCCGCAGTTCTCCATGACAGCCTTTATGTCATGCGTGCGGGAAGGATCCGTCAGAATATCGTTATCGGTCATTTCACGCATCACCGACTTAGGGTAATCGTCCTTGAGCAGTATCCCTTTCAGCGGAAGATACCAAATCTGTTCCTTTTCAAACTCCTGCGAAATTTTTCTTCTCTCTATCTCAAAAAGCGTCAGCTTGCGGATAGCTTTTTTCTTTGCCTGGTCAAATGCGTGCGGCAGGGGGATCACCTTTTCGAGCGCACAGGAAACGGCGGCAGTCAGCATATGTATACGTGACAGTCGATAAATTTCCGCCGGATCCATTTTTTTAACTCTTTCACTGTCGGGCGTTTCTTCGTTCACGGCGCAGGAAACAAGATAAATCAAATCCTTAGCAATTCGCGCGGTATGCTCCTTCGGCGTTTCAACGGGAAAGGTTTTTCCGTTGCGGATTATAGACGTCAGCACGCCGATAATGTGCCTGTCGGTAATTCCTTTTTCAATGAAGGTCCGGTTGTCGCCCTTCATCATATACTTACCGTTTTTTATTCCAACGATTCGGTGCAGCACATACTGTCCGCTGTCGCGTTTGTAGAGCGGCACGTCGTTTACCTTCAACGGCTTTCTGACCGCCTCGATCACAAGCAAATCACGCGGCTGAATGGTGGGAAACATACTGTCCCCCACGTTTGTATAAACCAATCTGCCCTTTTCGGCTATAATATCCTCAAACTTTTTATTCATCTATCGCGCCTATTTCCTTCAGCCGCTTTATCGCGTCGGCAACATCGGCTTTGATGGTCTCTCTGTCGCCGTCAAAACGCTCGCAGAGGGTATCTGTGATTTCCTCCTCGGTCGTATCGTGAGTAAGACACTCCGCGATAGCCGAAAGAGTTTTGTTGCCCTGAATCAAGCCGTGAAAATCCGCTGCCGCAGTCGGAACGATCACCGCCTGCCCGTCGAGCTGATGATAAATAAAGTTTTTATTTAATATCATGGGAAAACCTTCTTTAAATTTGCGCCGCCGAGCCGGGCGTATCCCCC
>JBGUPW010000024.1:0-5206 GCA_045130495.1 Ruminococcus sp.
TCAGGAACTATGTTTATGCGAGTGAGTGAAGTTGCGGAGGAATTGGGCGTATCCGAATCTTACGCATATAAACTCATTCAAAAGCTAAATAAAGAGCTAAAGGCGACCGGATGCCTTACACTTCCGGGAAGAATTGACCGTAAATTTTTTCACGATCATATTTATGCGACCAGAACTAATAATGAAAAGGAGTGATGTATAAATGGGCGCATTCAAAGAAAAGAATAACGGAAAATGGTATGTTCAGTTCCGCTATACAGATTGGCAGGGTAAACGCCAACAAAAGCTTAAGCGTGGCTTTTCCACAAGGCACGAAGCATTGAAATGGGAACGGGAATTCTTATTTCAGAAGCAAGCCGATGTTACAATGTCCTTTGCCAGCTTCTATGAGCTATATAAAAAGGATATTAAGCCTCGGCTTAAAGAAAACACTTGGCAGACAAAGGAAAACATTATCGAGGGTAAAATTATTCCTTATTTCAAGGATAGAAAGCTCTGTGACATATCCGCAACGGATGTGATTGAATGGCAAAACGAGATAAGGACTCTCAAAAATAAGCACGGGAAGCTATATTCCAAGACGTATCTCCGTACCGTTCACAATCAGCTCAGCGCTATGTTCAATCACGCTGTGCGATACTACGGCTTGCGTACCAATCCTGCGTCCATCGCAGGAAATATGGGTGAAAAGGAAAGCAAGGAGATGAAGTTTTGGACGCTTGAAGAATATAAAAGCTTCTCGGAAGCGATGATGGACAAGACTGTTTCATACTATGCGTTTGAGATGCTGTATTGGACAGGTATCCGATTGGGTGAGTTGTTAGCTCTCACACCGGCGGATTTTGATTTCAAAGCTCAAACAGTCACCATCAACAAATCATTTCAGCATTTGGCAGGTAAGGACATTATTACGTCACCGAAAACCAAAAAGAGCAATCGCACGATAAATATGCCTGATTTCCTTTGTGAAGAAATGCAGGACTATTTATCAATGTTTTACAGCCGTGGCGAAGACGATCGTATATTCCCGATTTCAAAAAGCTATCTTCATCACGAGATGGACAGAGGAGCGAAGCAAGCCGGGGTTAAGCGTATCAGAATACACGACCTTAGACATTCACACGTTTCTTTGTTGATTGAAATGGGCTTTTCAGCTTTAGCCATTGCCGATAGGTTGGGACACGAAAGCATAGATGTTACTTATCGCTATGCACACTTGTTCCCGTCCAAGCAAAAGGATATGGCAGATAGGCTTAATGATCTCGGAAAGGCAGGTTAAAATATGTCAGCTAAAAATTTAGACCGCCACAACCGCTGGCGCAGTAAGACAGTGGCGTTCAGAGTATCGCCGGAAGAATGGGAGCATTTTGAAAAAATCGTCGCTCTGTCAGGCTTATCCAAGCAAGATTACCTCATTGAGCGCACTTTGCAGCGTGATATTATCGTGCAGGGTAATCCGAGAGTGTATAAGGCTCTCAAAAATCAAATGCAAGATATTTACGGGGAGCTGCGGCGTATCAGCAATGGCGGAGCGGTTTCAGATGAAATACTCGATACGCTCAACCTGATTGCTGTTACCCTCGGCGGAATGAAGGGGGAATGAAAATGAGTTGTGAAAATGAAATGACCGCTCATAGCACACCTGTTGGAGCAGGTGATGAGCAGTCATCAACAAAATATCTTGATACAAGTATAGCAGATGATTTGTCTGATTTCAATAGTTTGGACTTAAATTGTTTTGACGAAAATTATCTGCACACCGTTTCTATGACTGAGTTGTACGACACTGTATATGAAAACAGACCGCCGATCGTTGACAGTTTGCTGTACAGCGGACTGTATCTGTTTGTCGGTTCACCGAAAATCGGCAAGAGCTTTTTGATGGCGCAGCTTGCTTATCATATCAGCACCGGAACGCCGATTTGGAATTACAAGGTAAACAAAGGTACGGTGCTTTACCTTGCCCTCGAAGATGATTACAGTCGCTTGCAAAAGCGGTTGTATCAGATGTTTGGTACTGACAGCGCCGACAATCTGTACTTATCCGTTTCGGCAAGTCAGTTGAATGACGGCTTGGACAAACAGTTGGAGAGTTTTATCACGAAGCACGCCGACACCAAGCTCATAATCATTGACACTTTGCAAAAGGTGCGTGAGGTAAGCTCTGATTACAGCTACTCGAATGATTATGAGATTATCAGCAGGCTGAAAAGGTTTGCCGACAATAACAAAATCTGTATGATACTCGTTCATCATACACGCAAGCAAAAGTCTGATGACAGCTTTGATATGATTTCGGGAACCAACGGCTTGCTCGGCGCTGCCGACGGGGCGTTTGTTCTGCAAAAAGAAAAGCGGACTGCAAACGCAGCTACGCTTGAAATATCCGGCAGAGACCAACAGGATCAGAAGCTATACCTTAACCGCAATCCCGATAATCTGATATGGGAGCTCGAGAGGACGGAAACCGAATTATGGAAAGAGCCGCCGGAGCCGTTGCTCCAAGTTATCTCTCAAAAGTTTTCTGAGAGCAGTCCTACTTGGCAAGGCTCACCGACAGAGCTGGTTAGTTGGCTTGGCGTAGATATGAAACCAAACGCTTTGTCGCTAAAGCTGAATATCAATGCCGCAAGGCTGTTCAATGAATATGGTATTCGCTATTCAAACAGACATACTCATAGCGGCAGGGTAATCACGCTTCACCTTGAGCAGCAAGCGGAGGTTTCATCGGCGTGACGATGTGCGACGACCGTGACGGTCTTTTAGAGATAGCGCTGTGTCAAAAACATCGTCACCATCGTCACGGATCGTCACGCACTAAAGTTTAGGCGGGGTGCAGGGAGCCCTTTTCAAAGGGCTGCCCTTGCCTCCCAGCGGGCGCAAAACCTGCTCACAGGTCGCATTTTTGATAGCTCCTGCTGTCAAAAGTGCTTTTGCGTTACTCTTGGCAAGAGTAACAGAACCTGAGTTAGAGATAAATCAGTGAGATAACAATATTTTTATATAGATTTGAGGTAGATAAATGAAAAGAACAATCAGCGCAATGGTGGGTAAAGGCTCCGTGACACATAACAGCCGCAGCTTCACAGCGGAGAACGTGGACAGCGAGCGTACCCATTTAAATATAGATTACTGCAACGAGCCCATCAAGAAAGTGTATCACGAAATGTTTGATGAAGCTCTGAAACAGTACAACGATAAGCAGAAACGCAAGGACAGAAAGATAGCCGATTACTATAAGCATATCGAGTCCGGTAAACAGGAAAAGCTGTTCCACGAAATCATCTTCCAAATAGGCAACAAGGAAGATATGTCAGCGACAGGAGAGCACGCCGAGCTTGCGAGGACAATTCTCGATGAATACTATCAGGGCTTCCAAGAACGTAATCCCTACCTGAGAGTGTTCTCGGCGCACCTTCATATGGACGAAGCAACACCGCATATCCATATCGACTTTGTGCCGTTCACCACCGGGAGCAATCGTGGTTTGGAAACACGAGTTTCGCTGAAACAGGCTCTGATCAATATGGGTTTCAAAGGCGAGGGCAGGAGCGATAATGAGCTGAATCGCTGGATACTTTCCGAAAAGAAAGTCCTTGCTCAGATTATGGAGCGGCACGGAATCGAGTGGGAACAGAAGGGTACTCACGAGCAGCACCTATCCGTCCTTGATTACAAAAAGCAAGAGCGAGCCAAAGAGGTCGCCGAGCTCGACAGGGAGATCGAGGAAAAGCAGTTAGAGGTCAAAGGACTGAAAGCGACGGCTGAGAAAATCAAGGAAGCAACGGATTCACTCGACAGCATAGAACATCAGCTTGACAATAATCCCGAGCTTCAACTCCCGGAGCCGCAGGGCTTGATGTCGGCAAAGAGCTACAAGAAAAAGTTTGTAGATCCGTTAATCCAGCGGCTGAAAAATCTTGTCCGATCTGCGGTAGCAAAAAGCTATTTAGGTTGGGAGAATTACCACCGTATCAACAATCTGAACGGCAGATTATACAGCGAAAACAAAAATCTGAAATCTGAAAACTCTCGGCTCAGAAAGGTCAACAGTATGCTACGAGAACAAAATAAAGCCTACCGTCTGTTGGAAAAGGTTTTCGGAAAGCACAAGCTCAATGAGATTATCGAGCAGGCGAGAGGATACAAAAAGTCAAAACAGCGTGACGCACGCTAATATATTATGAAAGGTTGATGAACAATGGAAAAGAGAATTTACGACAAAAAGACAGGTATTCACTACGAGCTGCAAGGCGATTATTATCTGCCGTGTTTGGAACTCCCAGAACAGCCGAATGTAGAAATCGGGATATGGGGCAAGCGGCATTTGCGGTACATCAAGCAGCACCACAAAATCCGCTATACTAATCTGCTGACAAGCTGTAAGCTGACCGCTTACCTCGCCGATATCAACGATCAGGCAGAGGATATGTTCTTTCGGTTAGTAAAACAACTTGCCGAAAAGGAAGGTGTAACCGAACAGCTCAAAGCGGAAAACCAAATGCTTTGGGTTGCGAGAATGAATAATATCCGTAACCGTGTGACGGAAATCGTAAATGCAGAGTTGATTTACAACTAACCAGCACAGCCGCCAAGTGGGATAATCTCCTGCTTGGCGGCTTTTTCTATTGATATCTTTTTGGTTTTGTGGTAGAATTTAAGTATAAACAAAACCAATTTGATCGCAAGAAAAAGATATGACTGAAACAAAACTGATGAACGCCGGAGAATGCATTACTTCGATGATGAAGACATCAAAGGGATTGGAGGATTCTAATGTTTAAAGCAGTCGTTTTTGATATAGGACAAACGTTGATTGAATACAACAAACCACTAAACTGGTCAAAATCTTATCGTCCTGCTTTAGAGCGTGCTGCCAAAGCGTGTAATATATATCTTTCTGAAACAGACTTTCAAAAGGCTGTAAATGTATTATCGACATACAACACAAGGATAAATCCAAGGGAATATGAAGTTAGCTCAAACAAAATATTCGCTGAAATATTTGAAAAACTTTCAATATCGCAATCTTTTTTTGAATTGTTCAAATCCGAATTCTATGCCTTTTTTAGTAGTGAAACTTCCGTATATGAAGATATACCACCAGTTTTAAAGAAACTAAATGATAACGGAATCGTTCTCGCAACATTATCGGATGTAGCGTATGGAATGGATAATGAGTTTGCTTTAGCGGATATAAATGAGA
>JBGUPW010000025.1:0-17078 GCA_045130495.1 Ruminococcus sp.
GACCTACGGCTGGGAAGGCAGACACTATGTTGACGACTTCGATGTATTCGTCTGCGACAACTCTAAGCCGTACAGCTTCATCATTAACAATGATATTTTTGAATCCTATCTCAAGGTGGTTAAGGTGGATGCTGAAACAGGAAAGACCATCCCCTACGAAGGAGCAGGATTCCAGATTTATTCACCTGATAATACTCTGATCACAATGTCCGTTCCTTATCCCTCAAATCTGACAATCGACACATTCTATACCAACAGCGAGGGCTATCTGATTACGCCCGAAATGCTTGTGTACGATAAGGGCTATAAGCTCGTTGAGGTGCAGGCTCCCTACGGCTATGTGCTCGACAGCACACCCGTTACCTTTGACATTACCGAGGACAACGCTACCGAGGAAAATGCGCTCACTATCGTAAAGGTAAACAAAGCGAACACGCCGCAAAAGGGCAAGATTACTGTCACCAAAGAGGGCGAGAGCTTTGTAGGCGTGAATGTTATCGGTGAGGAAACTCCCGTTTATCAGCCTGTGTTCGAAATAACCAAGCAGAAAGGCGCAGTTTACTCCATCACCGCCGCCGAGGATATTGTTACTCCCGACGGCACCGTCAGAGTAAAGAAAGGCACGGTTGTCGATACCGTTACCACAGACGGCAAGGGTACGGCAACAAGCAAGGCACTCTATCTCGGTAAATATACCGTCAAGGAGGACAAGGCTCCTGCCGGAATGGTCATTAGTGACGAGATCCACACGGTTGAGCTTGCCTATGCAGGACAGGAAATTTCCGTAACCGATAGCGCTACTTCGTTCTACAACGAAAGGCAGAAAGCCAACATTACACTCGCAAAGGTAATGGAGAGAAACGAAGACTTTGAAATCGGCGACAACAGCGAAATCCTCAATGTCACCTTCGGCTTATTTGCCGAGAGCGATATTACCGCCGCGAACGGCGACACCATTCCCGCTGACGGTCTGATCGAGATCGTTTCCGTTGATGAAAACGGTAACGCTGCCTTTACCGCCGATATTCCGTTCGGCAAATACTATGTAAAGGAACTTTCTACAGACGAGCATTATATCCTTAACGATGAACGCCACGGCTTTGAGTTTACCTACGGCGGTCAGACCGTCAAGACGGTTGAAATCAAAGCAAACGGCGATGAGCCGTTCACTAACGAGCTGATTTACGGCTCTGTGTCCGGTAAGAAGGTTGATGAAAACGGCGAAGCCCTCGGCGGCGCGGTTATCGGACTATTCAAGACCGATGATGTAGAATTCACAAAGGAAAACGCAACCTTGACAACAGAAACAGCCGAGGACGGTAGCTTTAGCTTTGGCGAGAACAATATCCCTTACGGTACTTGGTACGTCAGAGAGATTGAACAACCCACAGGCTTTGTACTCAACGATACCGTGTACCCCGTCACCATCGGCGCGGACGGCGATGTAGTTGAAATCGAGATTGTCAACGAGCATATTCACGGCAACGTCAAGACAACTAAGGTTGATGCTGACTATCCCGAAAACAAGCTGACAGGCGCAGTATTTGAAATCTATTCAGATACCAATGAGGATGAAAAGCTCGACAAGGATGATACGCTGGTCGGCGAACTCAAAGAATCCGATACAGGTATTTATGAGATGAACGACATCGTTTACGGTCACTATCTTGTAAAGGAAAAGACCGCGCCTGACGGCTTCATTCTTGACGAGAACACCTATCCCGTATTCATTGAAACAGATGGTACTACCTATGAAGTTGAAAATGAAGCAGGAAAAGGATTTTTGAATGAAGCGATGAAAGGCTCGCTCAAAATCGTCAAGACTTCCTCCGATGATAAGGTGGAAGGCATTTCGTTCCGCATCACAAGCGAAAATGGCTTTGACCAGACCGTAAAGACCGATAAAAACGGTGAGATTACGATTGAAGGCTTACGCATCGGCAAGTATCTTGTATCTGAGGTGAATAACGAAGCCTCTGCCGGTTATCTGCTCCCCGAGGACGCGGTTGTTGAAATCGAATATGGCAAGACCGCGACAGTCAAGATGCACAACGAGAAAATTGACGTTCCGCAGACAGGCGACTTCCGCACTTCCAACAGCTTTTGGATTGTACTCGGCGGCGTCGCGGCGGCAGGCATCGCCGTTTGTGTTGTGCTTCTTTTGAGAAAGAAAAAGAGAATCAGCAAGGAGGCTGAATAATGAAGGTTATTATTGCCATCGTACTTCTTGTCTTTATCATTGCAGGATTTATCTTCTTGCAGATTAAGAACAAGAAAAAATGAACCCAACGGAGAGGACAGCACCCCTGCTGTCCTCTCCACACATTTAGGAGCTTTTATGAGCAAACTTAAAACTATCGAAAGCCGAGTTTTAGAGGTGCTGCGTGACGAAAAGAAAACACGCGACGACGATATGCTTTTGTATTTTATGGTATGTCAGCGCTGCTTTTTCGATTCACACGGAATAAGGGATATTTTATTCGATGACTTTATCCATCAATTCCGTGACCTTGGCTGTCCTAACTTTGAAAGTGTACGACGGACAAGACAGATGATACAGTCACAGTACCCCGAACTCGGTTGCAGTCCCAAAGCCCGACGCGCAAGGAGCCGAGGGCAAAAGGCTTATGAAAAATACGCAAAGGAGGCAGCAGAAAATGGCGAAGGATGATATTTTCACCCCGAATTTTCAGCAAAAATCCAAAACATTAAAATTGCTTTTTGAAAAGGGAGTTACCGATGAAAAAAGTCTGCTTGCTTTATCTACTATGCAGATTTTACAGATAGCGACCAACTATCAGGAAGCGTTTATCATTTCGGAATTACAGGTTAATTCCAAAGCAAACAAACTCTATTCTTATCTTGGAGGAAACACGAATGAACAGCAAAGCGAAGTATCCTGATTTTTTCGATCAGCGGTGCATTGTATGGACAAATATCAATCTTTTCAACGGCTTTGACTATGAGGAGCTTCGTGGTCATTGTTGCGTCTGTCAGGACACTCAGATCGTCCGCGCTCTGAAGCTGAATAATGATGCGCTTGACGAAATTCGTGAGATTATGGATGTCGAAGTGGAACAGCCAATCATCTCGATTGATATGCATTACGACGCGGATGATGAAGCAATGAGCGATTGCTATATCTTCCCCTACTGTAATCTTAATGGTTGCTTTTGTTTCAGCGGCGACGGCATTAAAGAGTGGTATATCGACGAGAAAGACGATCTCAGATCTTTTGAAGTTACTGACATTGATAGCTGTTTCAGTCTTTTCCGTATGCTCAAACCGTCATTGTCGCCGCGTGACGTTCAGCACTTCAAGGAAGAAATCATCGCAGGAAATATCAATTGGGATATGGTTGAAAAATACACGATTTCTATCGGTGATAAGGTAGCAACCGCGATGTTCGGTGATGTGAATGACGAGGACAGTAATAATGAGTGATACAGACTTCAAGGCTGCTCCGATGCAGCTCGAAGAAGCGCGGTATTCTTATCGCAACAGTCAGCAAATCAGCTCACAGACAGGCTTGATCGGCTATCTCCGTGCCGATATGGGGACAAACGGAAACGAGTTTTGGTCAACTTGGAACGATTATCGCAAGGATTTGAAAACCGACGATTTCAAGAGCGAATTTGATGATGTGATCAATTCATTCAGAGAGAAAGGACAGTTTCTTTCTGACCGCCAGACCTTGAGCCAATTTTGTGATGATTCGCAGAACGCTTTAGAGTTTGGCGAGCGTTACGGTGCAGGCAGAGATTACGGCGTGAGAGTTAATTCGCAGGATTACGCCTATCTTATGAGGCTCAATCCTCATAAGGGCGAATATAATCTGTATTGCTATTGCTACCGCAAGGATTGGCTTGACCATCACCTCGAACTCGCAAGGCGCGGTATCCGTTTTATCAACCCTCATTACAAAGAGCTGTTTCGTATCCCTGATGGCGACCATATCAGAATATCATATCCCGACGGCAGTCATAAAGACCGCACTTGCAGATATATCGACGACAGTCACGTTGAGGTTGACAATAATCTTTATCATATCTGCGAGTTTGCTGAGATAATGGAGGGCAACGGCAACAAAGTCATTCCTCTGCGTTCCTCTTTGCCCGAACAATGCTATATCTATGTACAGACCGAAAACAAGATAGGCATTGTGAAAAAAGGCGAAAGCGGCTACTACAAAACCGACATTCTGGAGAGCAACGAAATCAAAAGCCACAGCGAAGCGGAAGCATTTGTTGACGAGATTAACGAAAAGCTCAACGTGACACCCGCGCAACGCAAGGCTATGATGGCAGGCTCAATGTTTGGCTGGCAAACTCCGGCTGCCGATCCGAAAAGCTATGATGATAACGGGCAGGCACTCAAGCCGAAGCATAAGGACAGAGAGAGGTAATTTCTAATGGCAAAAAGAAAATTTGAAATTATATCAGAAATGCTTGATAGAGTTTCAACCGAAGTGACTTCCTCACCAGATAAATGGAGGTCGTTTCTTAATTCTGCCTGCCGTAACTTCAAACTCCGTTATGATGAGCAAATCTTGGTTTACGCCCAAAAGCCCGAAGCGACAGCCGTTCTTCCTATTGAACGCTGGAACCGCACCTTTGGCAGATGGGTAAACCGAGGTGCAAAGGGAATCGCCGTCTTTGAAATGATAGGCGGCGATTCTCAGCGGTTAGTACACTATTTTGATATTTCCGATACACACGCAAGCGAGAATTCAAGACCTGTCCCTATATGGAATATGCGCTCCGAATTTGAGAGCGAGGTCATTGATACGCTTGAAAACACCTTTGGCTACTTGGACAGCAAGGACAGTATCGAACAGGCGATTATCAGTGCCGCCGACAATGCCGTCGAGGATAACACGCCCGACTATATCAGCGACCTAATAAGAACCGTTGACGACAGTTTCCTTGATGGTTTAGGAGAAATTGCCGTTGATACAATGTACCGTCAGCTTGTTAAAAACAGTGTAGCTTATATGATGATGACAAGGCTCGGTATCAACGCCGACCAGTATTTTGATGATGACGATTTCCGTGATGTTGTCAATTTCAATACTAAAGCAACAGCCAACGCCATCGGTTTTGCGACGAGCGATATTGCCGAAATGGGACTTACCGAAATAGCAAGAACCGTAAATGCCCTTGCTCGGCAAAATCGCATAATTGCAGAAAATCGGAATACGGAATATACTAATGACACACCAAACGAAAGGAGTTTTGACAATGGCAGAACTGACTTACACGATGCAGGGCGATTATCTTCTGCCCGACGTGACACTCCCCGAACAGCCGAAAGTAACGCTGGGACACTACGCGCAGATGAGGAAGAATTATCTGCTGAATCATCACAAGCTGATCTACTTCAACTATCTGACCAGCGGAACGCTGACCGCGCATCTGGCGGACGTTCAGGAGCAAGCGGTAACGCTGGAGGAGAGCATCGTCAAGAAGATGGCTCAGAACGAAGGCGTGACCGAGAAGCTGAAAGCGGAAGATCCGATGAAGTGGACGCGCTTGATGAACAATCTCAGGAACTCGGCGCAGGAGATCGTCAAGGAACAGGTGATATTCGTATAAGCACAGAGGAGCAGGCTCAGTCAGATGACGAGCCTGCTTTTGTCTATGACTTTTATCAGTCGCTTTCCGACGATGACAAGCAGAGGTTATTGCACGGAGAGCCTATCTATTTTGATCGCAGAAACGAGGACAGAAACAAAGATTTCTTAGGTAAGGATGAAGATATTAAGGCGATCCTTTTATCCACTCCGCATCTAAAGGCTTCACTATCGGAAATCGCTGCCTATTTTGAAACCGTCAGAGATACTGATAAACAGGTAGAATTCCTCAAAAGTATTTTCAATAACGATTATACCGAGGTAATCGTCCCTGACGGCAGAAGAATGGGATATAAAACCTTTACCAATGTTCTTCATTTATGGGAGGGCAGCTTCCTCAACAGAACAAAAGAAGGTTATTATGCTTGGGGCGTAATCGCCGGTTATTTTGATGGTATGAGGTTGCTCGGTGAACTCAGAGAAACCGTCAAGCCTTTGCCATCACAGGAACAGCAAGGCTCGCTCATTGCAGACGCTTTTGAAGATAAAGCGCCTGCGTTTGTTTTTACTCAGGAAATCATCGACGAGGTTTTAACGAGCCGAGGCAGCGGTGTTGAACAGGGTAAATTCAGAATATATGAGCAATTCCAAAAATCCCTATCCCAACAGGAAAATGTTTCTTTCCTTAAA
The DNA here is from genome assembly GCA_045130495.1 of Ruminococcus sp. GTDB lineage: Bacteria > Bacillota > Clostridia > Oscillospirales > Acutalibacteraceae > Ruminococcoides. The sequence continues at coordinate 6,263 of JBGUPW010000025.1, forward strand.
AAAGAATACGGCTGGGGCGGCTTATATCCTGTCCTAATCGGAACAGGCATAAACGAGCAGCACGACGGTAAAGGTATTCATTTGAACAGAGGTTTTGGCGACAATGTTCCCAAATTGCTTCTGAAATGGAATCAGGTCGAAAAGCGAATCCGTGAGCTGATTCGACTTGACCGTTATCTAAGCCCGAAAGAAAAGGAATACTATCCCACTTGGCTTGACAAGCAGGAACAGCTCAGAGCTGAACGCGCGGCTGACAAAGAAATCCGTGAAGCGCTATACACGCCGCCGAGCCGTAAGCGAGAGCTTATTCCGACGGAGTATGAATACCGTTATTCTCTCGGAGCAAAGGTATATATCGGTTCAAGCGAGTATGAAATCGTTTCCTTTGATGAGAACCGTGTAATGCTTTTTGACAGCAACTTCCCGTTAATCAATACGGAAATGACAAGAGCCGAGTTTGACTTGAAGGTTAGAGAAAACCCGATGAACGACCACCTTCGTGTGGCAATACAACCCGAAAAAGAAACGGAGAGCGCAGAGAAAGATTACAGCAAATACACGCCTGTTATGCAGGAGTATTTTAAGTTAAGGGACGAAAACCCCGATTCAATCATTCTGTTCCAGATCGGCGCTTTCTATGAAGCTATGGGCGATGATAGCCATACTGTTTCTCAGGCACTCGGTCTGCATATCACTACCCGTATGATAGCAGATGATGAGGGCATTGAGCTTTGCGGTTTTCCGTCGAGCCGACTTGAAACCAATATGAATATGCTCCTTGACCGAGGACACAGGATTGGTATTTCAGCGATTGAAGAAAACGGCGACCGCAAGTTTGTTACGGTACTTCCAAATCGTGATCGGGAACCTGTTCAGTCCGAGCCTGTCGGCAGGATTGACTACCTTAATGCTGACGGTACTGTTGAAAACAGTATCGAATATACCAACGCAGAAATGCTTGAGCGTGACATTAAGGCTGAAAGCGCTGATAATATCAGTATGGCGGTATATCTGTATAAGAACGGCGACGGAAATGTAATGCCTCACGACTTTATAGATAGCCTTCCACATCCCTTACAGCGCTTTGAGATAGTCGATAAGCCTGAGCCGCAATCAGAGTATGATATTTTGATGAGCAAGGCGCAGGAGCTTGTCGCATATTATATGGACGCTGAGTTTGGCGAGGACGATGACTATAAGCTGCCAGATGATTTATCTGAAATCAATTTGGCATATACGACCACCGAGGACGAACAGCACGAAATAACAGCCGACCTCAATCTGGTCGATTTTCGTATTCAGACGAAAGTTGACGGGCAGGTTGTCCGCACAGAGCAGTATTCCTCTTTGCAGGATATTGTTGAGAACGGCTTGGATGGTATGCTCTTTGATGACCTTGTGTATGTTTCAGACGAGGAGCTTGCACCTTTCTATGCCGACCACGACGAGCTTGATGATGTTGATCCTGCCGAGATTCGTGCGCGACTTGCCGAATCCGGCATCGTAAACGGTGAGTTAGTCGATCCTGAAAAACTTGACAGCGATCCGTTTATTCAACAGGTAATGGCTGATGTTGAATCTATTACCGGAGCGACCGGTTTTATTGACCATTACTATGTTGTCGATGATCTGAGGGCTGCACCGCTTAAAGTAACAGAGTATAAAGACCGTGACGAAGCGTTGTCGTCGTACTTTGACTTGCCCACCGACAAATTAAAAGCCTTCGGATTGATGAATACCAATAAGCTGCCGGGCAGTTTGGACTTTATTCAATGTATCGACGGAAAGGATAAATTCATTGAGGATTATGCAAGAGCAGATGTTCCTTCTTGGAGAAATCCCGAAATTGATGAGCTTGTATCATACCTGAAACAACAGCTTGACGAGCGCACAACCATTCAACAGGCAGATGATGGTTCCTTGATTGATCAGGTGTATGTCAATTCCAAAGACGCGGCGCGTGAGCAGGAACAATCCGAGGATAAACCGCAGTTCCGTTCTATCACATTTGATTTGACCGCGCCCGAACAGGACGGCGCAAATCAAGATTTACTCGGAAAGCAGATTAGACTTGATGACCGTGATTTCAAAATCATCAAAGTCAACATCTACGGCGACGTCAGTTTGGAGGATCTCACCTTTAAGAGTGCAACAGGATACCCGATTGTCCGTATCGAAAAGGTTGATTTTGTCCGCAGAGCATTAGAAGAACAGCAGGCAAAAGAACCGATTACTCCTGCTTGGGAGCAGAAGCCGAGAGCAAAGACACAGACCTTTGACCTTCATCCCGATATTCCTATGGCTGACCGCCATACATTTGACCTCAAAGCATTTGAGTTAGAGGAAGTCGGTAAAAAGGCGCGTTTCCGCAGAAATGTTGACGCTATCCGCGTACTGAAGGAATGTGAGTTTGACAACCGCTTTGCAACTCCCGAAGAACAAAAAGTCCTTGCTCAGTATGTTGGTTGGGGCGGAATACCCGAAGCCTTTGATGAGAACAATGCTGCTTGGACAGATGAATTTTTTGAGTTGAGCGGTTTACTCTCTCCCGAAGAATATCAGTCAGCAAGAGAAAGTACGCTGACCGCGTTCTATACGCCGCCTGTTGTCATCTCAGCTATCTATAAGACAATGGAGCAGATGGGCTTCAAAGAAGGCAACATCTTGGAGCCTTCGTGTGGTATCGGCAACTTTATCGGTATGCTGCCCAACTCAATGGAAAACAGCCGCGTTTACGGTGTTGAGATTGATAAAATCTCCGCAGGCATAGCACAGCAGCTTTACCAGCGCACATCAATAGCGGCACAGCCCTTTGAACAGGCGGATATTCCCGACAGCTTCTTTGACGCGGTTGTCGGTAATGTTCCTTTTGGCGATTTTAGCGTCGCTGACAAACGCTATGATAAACACCATTTTCTGATTCACGATTACTTTTTCGCAAAGTCGCTCGATAAGCTCCGTCCGGGCGGCGTGATGGCTCTTGTGACCTCAAAAGGTACAATGGACAAAGAAAGTCCTGCCGTCAGAAGGTATATTGCCCAGCGCGCGGAGCTTCTCGGCGCAATCCGTTTGCCGAACAACACCTTTAAGGGAAACGCCGGAACAGAGGTTGTATCCGATATTCTGATTTTGCAAAAGCGTGACCGTATCATCGACATTGAACCTGATTGGGTACACTTGAATACCGATGAAAACGGTATCAAGATGAACAGCTACTTTGTCGATCACCCCGATATGATTCTCGGTGAAATGAAGATGGTGTCGGGACGGTTCGGCGAAGAAGCGACCTGTGAGCCATACGAAAACGCCGACCTTGAAAGTTTGCTGAACGACGCGATTTCCAATATTCACGGCGAGATTACGGACTATCAGCTTGACGATGATTTAGAGGAAGAAGATAATTCCATTCCTGCCGATCCGACTGTCAGGAACTTCTCCTACGCTCTTTATGACGGCAAAATCTATTTCAGAGAGAACAGCAGAATGGTTCCCGTTGAAGCATCCGCGACGGCGGAAAACCGTATCAAGGGCTTGATTGAGATCAGGGATTCCGTCCGCAGACTCTTGGAGTTGCAGACAGAGGATTATCCCGACAGTGACATCAAAGCTGAACAGCAGCACCTTAACAAGCTATATGATGATTACACGGCAAAATACGGTCTGATCAACAGTCGTGGCAACAGTATGGCATTCTCTCAGGACAGCTCCTATTCTCTGTTGTCCGCGTTAGAGGTTATCGACGATGAAGGTAATCTTGAGCGTAAAGCTGATATGTTCTTTAAGCGAACCGTTAAACCGCACACTCCCGTTACTTCGGTCGATACCGCGTCGGAAGCTCTTGCCGTATCAATGGCGGAGAAAGCCCACGTTGATATGGACTATATGGAGCAGCTCACAGGCAAATCCGAAAAAGAGATTTTCGACGAGCTGAAAGGCGTTATTTTCCTTAATCCTCATTATGAATACGGAAACGATCCGTCAGGAAAGTATCTGATGGCAGACGAATACCTCTCCGGAAATGTCCGTGAAAAGCTGCGGGTAGCGAGAAAATCCGCAGAGCTGTATCCCGAAGATTATACTGTCAATGTGCAGGCTCTCGAAAAGGTACAGCCAAAGGATTTGACTGCCAGCGAGATTTCCGTCAGGCTCGGCGCGACTTGGCTGCCTGTTGATGTTGTCGAGAAGTTTATGTATGAGTTTTTCGATACTCCATACTATATCCAATACAAAATGAAAATTCATTTTTCCGAGTACACAGGCGAATGGAATATCGAGAACAAGACCGGCGACAAGAGCAATGTCAAGGTAAACAGCACCTATGGCACAAAGCGAATCAACGGCTACAAAATCTTAGAGGAAACGCTTAACCTCAAAGATGTTCGCATTTTTGATTATGTCGAGGATGCAGACGGCAAGCGTAAGGCTGTCCTCAACAAAAAGGAAACAGCTATTGCTCAATCCAAACAGGAGCTTATCAAGCAAGGTTTCCAAGATTGGGTATGGGCTGATCCGAAACGCCGCGAGCGTCTTTGTAAAATCTACAATGAAAGATTCAACAGCACGCGCCCCCGTGAGTATGACGGCAGTCACATCACTTTCAGTGGAATGAACCCCGAGATTGAGTTGAGAACCCATCAAAAGAACGCTGTCGCACACATCCTTTACGGCGGCAACACACTACTCGCACACGCGGTTGGAGCCGGCAAGACGTTCGAGATGGTCGCGGCGGCGATGGAGAGCAAAAGGCTTGGTTTATGTACCAAGTCTTTATTTGTTGTGCCGAATCATTTGACCGAGCAATGGGCGGCGGAATTCTTGCAGTTATACCCTGCGGCAAACGTCCTTGTTGCTACGAAAAAGGATTTTGAAACAAAAAACCGTAAGCGCTTTTGCGGTCGTATTGCCACAGGTGATTACGACGCTATCATTATCGGACACTCACAGTTTGAAAAAATCCCGATGAGCGTTGAACGTCAGAAGCAGATTTTGGAGCAGCAGCTTCAGGAAATCACCGACGGTATTATCGAAATGAAGGCGAATCGCGGAGAGCGTTTTTCAATCAAGCAGCTTGAAAAATCCAAAAAAGGAATTCAGGCAAAGCTGAAAAAGCTCAACGATCAGAGCCGAAAGGACGACGTAGTAACCTTTGAAGAACTCGGTGTTGACCGTCTGTTTATCGACGAAAGTCATTATTACAAGAACCTTTTCCTGTTCACAAAAATGCGCAATGTAGGCGGTATCGCTCAGACAGAAGCGCAGAAGTCCAGCGACCTTTTTATGAAGTGTCGCTATCTCGACGAGCTGACAGGCGGCAGAGGTGCGATATTCGCCACAGGTACGCCTATCTCCAATTCTATGGTAGAGCTTTACACCATACAGCGCTATTTGCAGTATGAAACGCTCCAAAGAAACGGCTTACAGCACTTCGATTCTTGGGCTTCAACCTTTGGCGAAACGATTACGGCAGTTGAGTTGACACCCGAAGGAACAGGCTATCGCGCAAAGACGAGATTTGCAAAGTTTTATAATCTCCCTGAACTGATGGCAATGTTCAAAGAGGTTGCCGATATTCAGACAGCCGATATGCTCAATCTCCCTACGCCCGAAGCGCACTATCACAATGTAGCTGTCAAGCCGTCCGATTTCCAAAAGGATATGGTTGAGGAGCTTGGAAAACGAGCCGAAAAGATACGCAACGGAATGGTGGACGCGAGCGTCGATAATATGCTGAAAATCACCAACGACGGACGCAAGCTCGCTCTCGATCAGCGTATGCTCAATCCGATGTTGCCCGATTTTGATGGCAGCAAAGTCAACGCCTGTGTGGATAATATCTTCCAAATATGGCAGGATAACGCCGATAAGAAATCAGCACAGCTTGTGTTCTGCGACCTCTCAACGCCGAAGCCGGATGCGGAATTTTCTGTCTATACCGATATTCGCAGAAAGCTCATTGAGCGCGGCGTGCCGGAGAGCGAGATCCGCTTCATACACGAAGCGAACACTGAGGTACAGAAGCAGGAGCTTTTCAAAAAGGTGCGGCGCGGCGAGGTCAGAGTGCTGCTTGGCTCTACTCAGAAGATGGGAGCAGGCACGAATGTTCAGAATAAACTGATAGCCTTGCACGATATAGATTGTCCTTGGCGACCTTCCGATCTGGAGCAACGGTCAGGCAGAATTATCCGTCAGGGTAATGAAAACAGCGACGTTCATATCTACCGATATGTTACGGAGCAGACCTTTGACAGCTACCTTTATCAGCTTGTTGAGGGTAAGCAGAAATTCGCGTCACAAATTATGACATCGAAATCTCCTGTCCGTTCTGCCGAGGATATAGACGAAACAGCGTTATCGTATGCCGAGATTAAAATGCTTGCGACGGGCAATCCCCATATCAAAGAGAAGATGGATTTGGATATTCAAGTCCAAAAACTCAAACTGTATAAATCCAACTATCTCTCTGAAAAGTACGCGCTGGAGGATAGAATTCTTAAATACTATCCGCAGGAAATCGCGCGTCTGACGGCGAGCGTTGAAGGTCTGACAAAAGACCTTGAAACGGCAAAAGTCCATCCAAAAGAGGTAGCAGGAAAGTTTGTCGGTATGGTTATCAACGGATTTAACTTTACCGAAAAAGCAGAAGCAGGACAGGTGCTTATCGAATCCTGCAAAGCGAAAACCACACCGGAGCCTACACCTCTCGGAGAGTATCGCGGCTTTAAAATGGAGCTTGCATTTGATACCTTTACGCGCGAATATGAGGTAAAACTTAAAGGGCATTTTACTCATTCTGTTTCCCTCGGCACAGATGTTTACGGTAATATCACCCGTATTGATAACGCCATAGACAATCTTGAAACCCGTTTGAATCAAGCGAAGGCTGACCTTGAAAACACCAAAACACAGCTTGAAACAGCAAAGGTTGAGGTCGAAAAGCCCTTTGCCCAAGAGGAAGAATTGAAACAGAAAATGGCTCGCTTGAACGAGCTTAACGCCCTGCTGAATGTAGATAAGCGCGAGAATGAAATCGTCAGCGGTGAGCCTGATGAGGGCGAACAGCCAACGAAAAACCGTGACCGCGACTGCCGATAGGAGGTGTGATTATGGCTAAAGATTATAATAAACTGCTTTACGGAAAGGTCGCACAGGAACACGATGATTTCATCGACGAACTCAAAACCAAGCCGCCCGAACAGATTATTGAAGCAAGCTATGAGAAGGTTATTAAGGATGATTTACTCTCTATTTTTGAGTACACCAACTTCCCACAGACCGAAGCAAAGGCTTTGTATAAGCTCGATAAGCCGCTTGACGCGCTCTATCAGGAGTGGCTTCACAACGATTTATCCTATATGGATTTACTCAGAGATACGATAGATAACCGTATTGAATCGGCGGTAAGAGAGCTGAAAGCCAAGAGCAGGGACAGTAGGTGATCGTATGCCGTATGTCAGCTCAGACGATATTCTTGAAGCGAGAAAAATGGATTTGCTGACCTATTTGCAGAACTACGAACCGCAGGAGCTTGTCAGATTCTCGGCGGACACCTACACGACAAAAAGCCACGACAGCCTTAAAATTTCCAACGGAAAATGGATGTGGTGGTCGAGAGGTATCGGGGGCTATACAGCCCTCGATTACCTTGTCAAAGTAGAAAATATGCCCTTTATCAAGGCGGTTGAAACAATCATAGGTAGGTGCGCGGCGACGCCGCCTACCTATGTCAAGCCGTCAAATCCTGCACCAAAAGTTTTGCTGCTGCCGCCAAAAAGCGCTACTACTACCGCAATAACTTCGTACCTTTGCGGTAGAGGGATTGATAAAAGTATCATAAAAAACTGCATCAATCACGGCTTAATCTTTGAAAGTTTACCGTACCATAATGTTGTATTTGTCGGTTTTGATAAGGATAATAAACCGAGATACGCTTCATTCCGCTCGGCAAATGATAAGAGAATATTAGGCGATTGCACTGGCAGCGACAAGCATTTTTCATTCAAAATAGCGGACGGGCAAAGCAAAACCGTCCACATCTTTGAATGTCCGATTGACTTGCTTTCTTATGCGACTTTGCTCAAAATGAGAGGTTATGACTACACGAAAACAAACCTTGTTTCTCTTGCTGGAGTGTATTCGCCTGCAAAGAACATTTATGAAAGCAAGGTTCCTGTTGCGCTTCAAAAGTATCTTGAAGAACACCCTGATACAACCAAAATCATTACCCATTTTGATAATGACCGAACAGGTGTATTGGCTGCCGAAGCAATAAAAATACTGCTTCAAGGCAAGTATAATGTCGTTGATTTTCCACCGCCGCGCGGTAAGGATTTCAACGACTTTCTTTGTTTGGAGAGGAAGATCCAACGAAACAAACCACCAATAAACAGAGGTGAACGCGAATGAATATCAACATTTATCAGATTGACACATCAAGGGACAGAAAGCGGATTTGCTTTTTCGGGCTTGATGAAATCAAAGAATTGACAGGAGAAGATACGCTGAACTGCGGAATATATGATAAGATTTTCAGTGGCGATGTTGACTGCAATGATCTTGAAGCTGTGTACCGTATGTTTAACACCGACCATCCCGCAGGCTACACAGGGAGATCTCTTTCCGTTTCCGATGTCGTTGAAATAACGGACGGTGACAAAAAAGGATTCTATTTCTGTGACAATATCGGCTTTCAGAAAATCGACTTTGACAGCTCGCTGTGCAAGGACTTGACCGCAACAGAAAAGCTATCCGTGCTTTTGATTCAGCCCGGCAAAGCTCCGAGAATGGTCGAGATTCCTGATACTCTTGACGCGATGCAGGAGCTTGTCGGCGGCTATATCGAGGAATATATGCCGTTCGATGATGAAGTCGCCATTATCGTAAACGAGGAAGGAAAACTCAAGGGATTGCCGCCAAACAGAGCGATCTACGCTGAAAAGGCTGAAACAGAAATACCGTCTTACGCAGAGCTGAAACGGATTTTTATGGAGGCTGAGAGCGTTAGAAAGCATCTTACAGCTCATATCACTTTTACAGCCGACAGTTTCAAAAAAGAGTATTCAGAGCAGTCGAGAACGTATGTAGTGAGCAGCGACAACAAGGCTTATTGGAGCAAACATCTCGGCTTATCTATCTTCGGTTCGTGCCTTGACGGAACCGATCAGCGTGTCAATCTCGATAAGTATATGGCGGAGGAACACGGCGGAGCTGATGGTTGGAAGGTAGAAAAATGTGTTTTGGTATCTTCCGAAAAGGAGATTGCCGATGTGATTGTCGGCGATTTCTTCATCGTAAAAGCTCCCGTCGATTCTGAAAAATACCAGAGTTTGACGAAGGATTTAGAGAAAAAATACTCCGAAAAATTCAAATATCCCGAAAGATTTTACCGTAAGAACGGCGAGATAAAAGTCCATCAAATCAAACCGAAGGAGCGTTCAGACGCTCGATAAATCATATCTTGTATAGTAAATGTTAATTCTTAGCAAGCAGTGTATTTTTACTCCTACCCGTAAAAATACGCTTGTTAGGGGGCGCTCCCCTAATACCCCGAATAAAGGAAGGTGATACACAATGCGAAGAACGGTAAAGAAGCAGTATTGGCTAACGCCGGACGAGGACGCTGAGCTGAAAAAGAAAGCCAAAGCGACCTGTCTGACAGAGGCGGCGCTGACACGATTTCTGATAAACGGTTTTGTCCCAAAGCAAAAGCCCGACGAAAAGGTCGAGGAGTTTTTGCACCAGCTCATTATGCTCGGCAACAACCTTAACAAACTTCTTGCTAAAGCCTATTCGCTGAATTTTATAGACACGCCGATTCTGCAAAAGGAAATGCAGAAATGGAATCAGTTTCAGCTTGCGGTAGAGAAAGAATTTCTGTGTCCCGAAAAGAGTGATCTGTTTGGCGATAAGTAAATTATGGACGGTACGGGATAATCTTTGGAAAGTATTAGATTATGCTGCTAATCCAAATAAGACATTCAATCCGAAGTTTTCCGATGAGCAATATCAGGCTCTTGCCGATGTGCTGTCCTACGCAAAGGACGAGGAGAAAACCGAACAGCAGTTTTTTGTTCAGGGCATCAATTGTAATCCGGCGATTGCGCGCCAACAGTTTATAGAAGTAAAGGAGAGGTTCGGAAAGACCGACGGTATTCAAGCCTATCACGGCTATCTCAGCTTCAAGGAACAGGATATTACGCCAGAACAGGCGCAGGCGATTGGTATGGAGTTTGCACAAAGAGTTTGGGGCAAACGCTTTCAGGTGTTAGTGACTACACATCTGAATACACAGCACCTACATTGCCATTTTGTGCTGAATTCCATTTCCTTTGTTGACGGTAAACGCTGTCAGGATACCTCTTGGTTTAAGTTTCGCCATATCGCCGATGAGATATGTCAGAAACACGGCTTGTATTACAATCCAAATCCGAAAAGAAATGTGTTGACCGATTATCATATTACTGAGAAAGAAAAAGCCGGTATGCCTACGCGCTATTCTTTACTTCGTGAAGCGATTGACACGGCGATTGAGCATAGCGGCAGCTTGAAGGAGTTTGAAAAGAACCTCCAAAAGCTCGGCTATCAGTATCAGCTCAGCGAAAGCCGCAAGTATTGGACGGTCACGCCAGTCGGCAGAAAGAAGCCTATCCGACTTATCAATCTCGGCGAGAACTATTCCAACGCCGCTATCCGTCAAAGACTTCTTGAAAACAGCAGCCGTCTTGACTTGAAACCGTTTCATCCGCAGACGGTCGTCATTCGTCAGTATCACTTGGCTACACGGGAGGATAGAATCAAAAAGCGCGGCGGTTTATACGGT
>JBGUPW010000026.1:0-6266 GCA_045130495.1 Ruminococcus sp.
CAACAACGAGGAGGTCAAGCAGGAAAACTCAAACAAGAACCCCACCGTTAACAGCGTTCAGCGCGACTACATGGCGGGCGAGGTCAGCCGCGACCTTACGCGCAGAATGCTCCTCTCCCCCGATATCGTCGAGGCGGATAAGCAGGGACTTATCCACTTCCACGATTCCGATTATTTCGCCCAGCATATGCACAACTGCGACCTCGTTAACCTTGAGGATATGCTGCAGAACGGCACGGTCATCAGCGACACACTGATCGAAAAGCCGCACAGCTTTTCCACCGCCTGCAACATCGCCACTCAGATTATCGCTCAGGTCGCCAGCAACCAGTATGGCGGACAGAGCATTAGCCTTACGCACCTTGCGCCGTTCGTTCAGATTTCCCGCGAGAAGATCCGCAAGGAGACCGCTGCCGAGATCAAGGAGATGGGCGTTGAGGTCAGCGCTGAAAAACTCAATCAAATCGTCGAGGAGCGCCTGCGCAAGGAGGTCAACCGCGGTGTACAGACGATCCAGTATCAGGTCGTCACCCTGCTAACCACCAACGGTCAGGCTCCGTTCGTGACGGTTTATATGTACCTGAACGAGGCTGAGAACGAGCAGCAAAAAGCGGATTTGGCTATGATCATCGAGGAGACCCTAAAGCAGCGTTATCAGGGTGTCAAGAATGAGTCGGGCGTTTGGATAACTCCTGCCTTTCCGAAGCTCATTTATGTTTTGGAAGAGGATAATATCCATGAGGACAGTAAATACTGGTATCTCACCGAGCTTGCCGCCAAATGCACCGCAAAGCGTATGGTTCCCGACTACATTTCCGAGAAAATCATGCTCGAATTAAAGGGCGACGTTTACACCTGCATGGGATGCCGCAGCTTTTTGACTCCCGACCGCTTTACCGATGCGGGCGTGGGAAATATCGCTAACGCGGGGAATTATGTTCCCGGCAAGCATAAGTATTACGGAAGATTCAATCAGGGCGTTGTCACCGTCAACCTCGTCGATATCGGTCTCAGCGCGAACCGCGATATGAATAAATTCTGGCAGATTTTCGACGAGCGCATGGAGCTTTGCCACCGCGCACTTCAGGCACGCCACGAAAGATTAAAGGGCACCTTGTCCGACGCCGCTCCCATTCTCTGGCAATACGGAGCGCTTGCCCGCCTCAAAAAAGGCGAGACCATCGACCGCCTGCTTTACGGCGGCTACTCCACGATCTCTCTGGGCTATGCAGGTCTTTGGGAGTGCGTTTACAGCCTTATCGGGAAGAAGCTAACCGAGGACGAGGGTCAGGAGCTCGGGCTTGAAATAATGAAAAAGCTCAACAGCTATTGCGCCAAGTGGAAGGCTGCCGAGAATATCGACTACAGCATTTACGGCACTCCGCTCGAAAGCACGACATACAAATTCGCCAAGTGCCTGCAAAAGCGCTTTGGAATTATAAAGGGCGTTACCGACCGCAACTATATAACAAACAGCTACCATGTCCACGTCACCGAGAATATTTCGGCATTTGACAAGCTCAAGCTCGAAAGCGGTTTTCAGGCTCTGTCGCCGGGCGGCGCGATTAGCTACGTAGAGGTTCCCAATATGCAGCAGAATCTGCCGGCTGTTTTGCAGGTAATGAAGTTTATCTATAACAATATCATGTACGCTGAGCTCAACACCAAGAGTGACTACTGCCAGGTTTGCGGCTATGACGGCGAGATCCAAATCGTCGAGGAGGACGGCAAGCTGCTTTGGGAGTGCCCCAACTGCAAAAACCGCGACCAGGATAAAATGAATGTCGCTCGCAGAACCTGCGGCTATATCGGAACTCAGTTCTGGAACCAAGGCAGAACTCAGGAGATACAGGAGCGTGTGCTTCATCTGTGATAAGCGCTGTCACGCACACACGACCGCCCGCGGAACACTTCAATAATGAGGTTCATCAACGGCGGAACGGATAAAAACATAAAAAATCAAGGGGAGCCTTTCTCGGGTTCCCCCTATCTTTGACCGGTGAAAATAATGAACTACGGAGAAATAAAAAATTTTGACATAGCAAACGGCGAAGGAGTGCGCGTGTCGCTCTTTGTGTCGGGCTGTACCCATCATTGCAAAAATTGCTTCAATCCGGAAACATGGAATTTTGATTTCGGCAAGCCGTTCACCGCCGAAACGGAAAATCTTATTATAGACGAGCTTGCTCCCGAATACATCAACGGTCTTTCGCTGCTCGGCGGCGAGCCGTTCGAGCCGTCAAATCAAGCGTCGCTTCTCCCGTTTCTGAGGCGCGTGAAGGAGCTGTATCCCGACAAAACGGTGTGGTGCTATACTGGATACCTTTTCGATAAAGAGCTTCTCAGCCCGAGCCGTGCCCGCTGTGAGCACACCGACGAAATGCTGTCGATGATAGATGTGCTGGTTGACGGCGAATTCGTTCAGGAGCTGTATAATATAAGCCTGCAATTCAGAGGCTCATCAAATCAGCGGATCATAGATGTAAAAAAATCGCTCGCGCTCGGTGAAACGGTTGAGTATGTGCCAAAGAGCGGAAGGATAGAGTTGTAATAGATTGTTGCCCCGGTAGATATCCATGCTACGGGGTGCTTTTCGTATCATATCAGCTATATCAGCTTACAACATTGTAAAGAATTTGTTGTTGTATTGATGGGGGATATGTGTTATAATTCTTTTATGGTAAATTAAAACCACTAATCTTCTGTAAATCAAATGAAAAATCCATGAGGTGAATCACATGAAATGTCCCTACTGCAGCTTTGAGGAAAGCAAGGTGATCGACTCGCGTTCTGCCGACGACGGTGAGAGAATACGCCGACGCCGCGAATGCCTGAAGTGCGGCAAGCGTTTTACTACGCATGAAATAATTGAAACCGTGCCGATTATTGTTGTAAAGCGTGACAAATCGCGCGAGGTCTTTGACCGAAATAAGTTGACTGCGGGGATTTTGCGCGCTTGTGAAAAACGCCCTGTTTCGATTCAGCAAATCGAGGCTATGGTAAATTCCATTGAAACAAAAATTCAAAGCGGACTTGAGCGTGAGATCACAGCTGCTCAGATAGGTGAGCTTGCAATGGTGGAAATCAAAAAGGTTGACGAGGTTTCTTATGTGCGCTTCGCTTCGGTTTACCGCCAGTTTAAGGACATCAACACATTTTTGGAGGAGCTTAACAAGCTTTTAACGGAAAAGGCTGAGAGTTAATTTCAATGTTTTTTCTAAAAAAGAAAATTAAATACAAAGATAATAAGACGCGTAACCGTCAAAGCTTTCGGTTACGCGTCTGTTGTTTTAATTATGAAGCTTTATGAGCTTTTTTACGAAGCTTCGTAAAAAAGCTGATATTACCAAAAATCTTCGCTTGAATAATCTTCTATCGCGCGCAGAGTGTTGATATCTTCCTCCAACTGGATCCTTTCATCTCTTTTGATCAAATCGTCGCAATAGCGGTAAAGCTGATTAAAGCTTTTGGCTGCGGAATCCCAGTTTTCCTTCTCTGAGTCGCTGAGCTCGCTTTTGCCGATCCCGTAATCGTTCTGAATGATATTGCCGAGGTAGGTTGTCATTTTCACGGTGCCGTAAATATTGAGATGATCAAGATTGTAGTAATCGGTTTTAATGTCTATGCCGATTTTGTCCCATGCGCGCTCAAGATTTAGGTAGTCAAAGCCATAGCCCTTGACGATCTGCTCGGCGCGGTTGGAACGCTTTACGCGGTCGTAGGTTTTTTTGTAGACCATGTGCGGCATACGGACAAAAACAACGTTCAAATTTTGTTCAACGCAGTAAGTAAGCAGCTCGCGGAGTTTTTGCTCCAACTCATTGTTAAGCGGAATAACCCCTGTTTCACTGTCAACTCTTTTGTTGATTTTTTTTACGTCGGAATTATAAATATCTGTTGTGGTGCGATAGCCCTTTAAAATGGATCTGCCCCTGATATCCTGCAATAATGTCGAAACAACTCTGCGGGCGGGTTCGGGATAATCACGCCACATACCATGATATTTTATAAGCGGTACGTAGTATTCAAGCATATCGTCGGGTTCGACGTTGTTGTTGATATATTCGATTTTGTTTGAGTTAAGCGGAATATTGTCTATAAGCTTTCTGATGTGCGGTTCCATTTCTTCGTTTTTTGTGTTGCTGTAAAGAAACGCGTTTGGCTCAATTAATATAAGCTTGGGATTTTGCGTTCTGACGATTTCCTTAAGCGCGGTAATCGTTCCGGCAGCGGTTATCGACTCGGTTGCAAAAGGATAGCTTGTAAAGCCGTACTTGTTGTAAGCGAGTCCTGCGGAAAAGCTTGTGTAAATCTCGCTCGCTCCCAAAAGCACAACGTCAAGAGATTCATCTTTTTCCTGATAGTAGCCGTTGAGTCGTGTGCTGTTATGGTCGAGCCGACGCAAAAAATATGTTTGTAAAAGCGAAAGACTTATAGTAATCGCAAGGAGAAAACAAGTTATTTTAACGACTCGCGTTATATATAGCTTTTTCTTCATAGTTTCAATTTCGCCTCAGTTTAATTAGAATTGCATATAAACAAAATCTGCAGCGCTGTAGCCCGAGCCGTAAATTCCGAATATTACAACAGCCATAATTCCCAGATATAACAGCGCAAACCTGAGTATAAAGGGCTTTTTGTCGAGCATGGTGCGTAGGTTTGTATCTTTGTGGCGCTCCTGGATAATGCTTGCGATAAGGATAGTAACGGCTCCCAAAAGGACTACCAAATAATCCCTTTTCCAAAGTCCGAGCGTCTCAATCTGCGAAAGAGCCGTTGAAAAGTTCTGGTTTGAGAAGAACTTTCCGATGGTGTTCATTCCGTCGCCGAACGAGGGAGCGACGTCAAAAACATAGCCTACAAGCACAATGATAAATGTTCTGAACATCTGGAAAAGGCTGTACCACCAACTCTCGCGCCTGATGTGAAGCTTGGCGATGATAATGTCAAACACAGGCTGCAACAGGATACTTAGCATGATTATCATGCCGTTCCAAACGCCGAACGCCACATACTTCCAGTCGGCTCCGTGCCAGATACCGACTACAAGAAATACGATAAGAGAGGCTACGCTCGTCGGGAGCACCTTTGAAACGTGCGCGCCCGCCGCAGTCTTGCCGAAGCGCGAGCCCTTCATTTTTTTGCTTGCGGTGAGGAACACATTTGACATGGCGATGGGGTAGAACAGGTAGTTTTTGAGCCATGCGCCCAGCGAAATGTGCCATCTGCGCCAATATTCGTTGATTGATTTTGAAAAATACGGGCGCTTAAAGTTGTCGATCATGTCTATGCCGAATATTTGAGCTACGCCGCGCGAAATGTCAATTCCGCCGGAGAAGTCGGCATAGAGCTGTAAAGCGTAAAGAAGAATAATAAAGGTGAGCGTTGTGCCGTTGTAGCTGCCGTAGTCGCTCTGAACGGCGTTGATCGCAATAACGGCTCGGTCGGCAATTATCAGCTTTTTGGCAAAGCCCCAGAGAATAAGCTCCATGCCGTGCTTTACGCGCGTAAAGTCGAAATCATGGGGTTCATACAACTGGTGGGCAAGCTGGTCGTAAATGCTGATAGGACCCTGAACGATCTGCGGAAAGAACGAAACGAAAAGCAGCAGCTTGAGCGGGTTCTTCTGAGTCTCGGTTTTTTCGCGGTACACGTCAATGATATATCCCATTGACTGGAAGGTGTAGAACGATATGCCGAGCGGCAGAAACAGCTTCAGCGTCGGCGCCGAAAAGTCGATGCCGAAATTTCCCATGATATCGTTCAGGCTTCCCGCGAAGAAATTGTAGTACTTCAAAAACGCGAGTATTCCGAAGTTTATCACCAATGCGAGCGTCATTACCAAACGCTTCTGAACCTTTAGACGGTTTTTATACTTCTTTTTTTCCTCGCGGCTCCATTCCTTCTTTTTTTCTTTTAGAAGCTTTTTGGAGTTAACGGTCATTCTTTCCAGCCACAGCGCGATTAAATACGTGCTGACTGAGGTTATAAGAATGAACGCCGCAAATCTGTAGCCCGCAACGGCGTAAAAGAATATGCTCGCAGCAAGCAGAATCGTCCACTTGTATTTTCTTACGGGGAACAGAAAATATACCAGCATAGTCGCCAGTACAAAAAAGATAAAATTTAATGAGGTATATGAGATATTGAAAAGCACAGTAACAACTCCAAGGAATCAAATGGCGGGGGTGTTAAATACGTCGGAGTACAGCATTTCGCGGATCACGGTCAATCCGTCCTTTTCGCTGTAAACCGAAACAACAGGC
>JBGUPW010000027.1:0-3712 GCA_045130495.1 Ruminococcus sp.
GGGTTTCAAAACCCGAAACTAATTCGTATTTCACAGCTTAACACCCCACTTTGTATCCTTGAAGTTTTCGGGAGCCGCCTGCTGATAATGGTAAGCGGCGTTGAGAATCTGCGCTTCGCCGAAGCTTCTGCCGATAAGCTGCATTCCGATTGGCATTCCCTTTGAGTTGAAGCCGCAGGGAACCGAAACGCCGGGCAGACCCGCAATATTGACGGGGACGGTGCAGATGTCGGTGAGATAGGTTTCTATCGGGTCGGAAACGGCGTGACCCTTTTCAAAGGCGGTCATCGGCACGGTGGGCGCTAAAATGACGTCGCAGCTTGCGAAAGCGTCGTTGAAGGCGCGGATTATCGTTCCGCGCAGGTCGGTTGCCTTCTTATAATAAGCGTCGTAGTAGCCTGCCGAAAGCACGTATGTGCCGAGAAGTATCCTGCGCTTTACCTCCTCGCCGAAGCCCTCGCTGCGTGTGCGGCAGATCATGTCGTGGGTTCCGTTGTAGTGCTCGGTCTTGTAGCCGTAGCGGATACCGTCGTAGCGACCGAGGTTTGATGAAGCCTCGGCGCAGGCTATGATATAGTAAACGGGTAGAGCGTATTTGATAACGGGCAAATCGAAGTAAACGATCTCCGCTCCTAAGCTCTTGTAAACCTCAGCCGCACCCAGAACAGCTTCCTTAACGTCGTCGCGTACTCCGTCAAGATATTCGCGCGCTATGCCGATTTTCATTCCCTTTATGTCGGTTCCGAGCTGAGAGAATGTATCTCCGCCCTTTGCTCCGAGACAAGTGGAGTCGCGTTTGTCGGGCTTTGAGATCGCGTCAAAAACAATGGCGGCGTCCTCAACGGTTTTCGCAATGGGACCGATCTGGTCGAGCGAGCTTGCGTAGGCGATAAGTCCGTAACGGGACACAGCGCCGTAAGTGGGTTTAAGTCCGACAACACCGCAGAAGGACGCGGGCTGACGGATAGAGCCGCCCGTGTCTGAGCCCAAGCTGTAAGCCGAGAGGTTTCCGCTTACAGCGCTCGCAGCGCCGCCCGAGCTTCCGCCCGAAACATGGTCGGTGTTGAAGGGATTAGCCGCGCCGCCGTAGCAGGAGGTTTCGCAGGAGGAGCCCATAGCAAACTCGTCCATGTTGGTTTTGCCCAGCATAACGGCGTTTTGAGCCTTTAAAAGCTCCCAAACGGTCGCGTCATAAATCGGCTTGTAGCCCGTGAGTATTTTTGAGCAGCAGGTGGTGCTGACTCCTTTGGTGGACATATTGTCCTTCAGCGACATCGGCACACCCTCAAGCAGACCGATCTCTTCGCCCGCCGCAATTTTTTTATCGACAGCCTCGGCGGTTTTCAGCGCTTCGTCGGCGGTGACGCAGACATAAGCCTTCAGCGCGGCGTTGTCGCTTTCAATGCGGTTCAGATATTCTTTTGTAAGCTCGGCGCAGGATATCTCCTTTTGCGCGAGCATATTGTGTATTTTAGCGATATAACCCATAGCGCACCTCATTCTCTGTTTCTGACCAAGAAATGGTCCTCCGCCTGTTCGGGCGCGTTTTTAAGAATTTCCGACACGGGATAGGACGGCACGACCTCGTCCTCACGGAACACGTTTGACAGATTGTTTATGTTGTCAAATCCGTCTTCGCTCGAAGGAGCGTTGTTTATTGCGTCGGCAAAGTCAATGATTTCCTGCATGGACTTTGTAAGGCTGTCCAGCTCGTTTTCGGGGACAAAAAGCTTGGAAAGCAAAGCGATGTTTTCAACATCTTCTCTTGTTACCATATTTTCACCTTCTAATGTAATATTAACATTTCTATATATTATACACTATTTTTATTTAGGTTTCAACAGCAAATTTAAAGGAAGTTGGGTTTTGCAGGAGGCAGTTTGCAATTGACAATTGACAATTCACAATTGAAAATGGACAAGGGACAATGGACAATTTCGGTTGTCGCTCCGCTCCTGATTTATAATTCTGTGGGATTTGACGGTTAGATTGGGCGGTCGTCGGAATTATATGACGTTAACCATATGGTCATAGGGGAGCACCCATGTTCGCTCCCGTGGGCTGTGAACAAAACGTTTGTTTTTCTATCGAAAATCGGACGGGAAATAAACGTTATGCCCGGGCGAACACGCGGGTTCGCCAATCCCAAGGATAAAATATTATTACCATGAATGCGTGAAGAAAACCCATGCAAAAAAGGACGCGATTTTGTTCGCGTCCTTTAAGCTTTGATTAATAAATATAAACGGGAGTACCGATCTCGGTGTGCTCAAAAATTTCCTTAACCTTGTCGTAAGGAGTATTTACGCAGCCGTGTGAGCCGTTGCCCTTGTAGATGTCTCCGCCGAAGCTTGAGCGCCAGTCGGCGTCATGGATTCCGTATCCGCCGCCGAGGAAGCACATCCAGTAGTTTACGTAGGTGGAATAACCTTCGCCCTCAAGAGTAGCGCCCTCGTTGTGTTCAAGAATCGAGAAGTTACCTGTGGGAGTGTAGCAAGTGTCGTCGTCGTTACCGGTAACAACATCGGTTTCGAGATACAGCTTGCCGTCGAGATAGAACCAAAGGTGCTGCTGGTCAATGCTGATTTCTATGTACGTGCCGTCGCTGTTGATAGCGCCGCCCGCACCAGGCTTTGAACCGTCGTAAGTAATGTTGTAGGTGCTCCATGTACCGTAAGCGGTAACATCCTTGATAGCGCTGTACGGCTGTACGCGGAAGGAGTAGTTGACGTTCTTCTCCATGTTGTTGACCTCATAGGTGGTTGATGAGGTCGAATCGATCAGATCATAGCTGCCGCTGTCACCCTTTGCGAGATAGATGTTGTAGCCGTCAGCCTGTCTTCTGCCCTTCCAGCTCAAGACTATGCCGTTATCGGTTTTTCTTGAAATGAAGTCGTCGGGTGAGCCGAGTCCGCTCATTAAGTAGATGGTTTTGCCTGCGGCGGAATACTTTACATCATCAACGACAACGTAGGGGCAGATCTTATATTGATAAATCACGCCTTCGGTAACCTCGGAATCTTCAAATTCCGTGTTGCTTTTGTCGATTGATTTATAAAGCTCCATCTTGTAGTCGTCGTTTGAAGAGCCTCTGTAAATATCATAGCCTGTGCAGCGTGAGTTTTCTTCCCACTTAAAGCCAAGCACTTCGCCCGAGTGTGTGCTGTCCAGATCGGACACGTCGGCGGGCTGGGTCGCGGTCTTGATGAAAGACGGGGGACACTCATACAATGAGCCGCCGTCGTTGATGTAGGCGCAGACCTTGATCCAATAAGGGCTTGTATCCTTTAGATCATTGATATCGACTGAGGGCTGCTGAACGTCGGCAACCTTTTCGTAGTCATCGGATTCGTTTCTGTCACAGACATATACGTTGTATCCGACAGCTCCTTCAACGGGAGTCCAGCTTAATGCGATGTGATCGGGGTCTTCTGATGTCTTTTGTATTTCTGCAATCTCCCCTTTACCGAGGGAGAGAGGCTTTTCCAATTGAGTTCGTACAGATGCAGCCATAGATTTATCTGAAAGCTGAGCGGTGTGTGAGGATTTTCCCGAATTTCCGTCTGCGGCAGTGAAAGCGAAAATGGAAATACCCGAAACTACAACTGCGGCGCCGAGAAGCGCAACCAGAGCAATTTTGCTCTTTTTCATAAAACACAATCTCCTTTTACAGCTTTTTATTTAGACATATTATAGTATATTATGATGTATT
>JBGUPW010000028.1:0-7365 GCA_045130495.1 Ruminococcus sp.
TACACAGTCACATGGTTGAATTACGATAATTCCGAATTAGGTACAACAACTGTCCAGTACGGCGCAACCCCGTCCTATGACGGCGAAGATCCCACCAAGGCTGACGCTGTGTGCTGCACCTTTACCTTTGCCGGCTGGAACGACGGAACTACCACCTACGCGCCCGATGCGCTTCCGGCGGTAAACGGCGACGTTACTTACACCGCAGTGTTTACCGACGCGCCGAAGGACGGCTACTACAAAGCCACGGCAGGCGGTCACTCCGTTTACAGCATCGTTCCGCTCGGAGAAAATATCGACGGCGGCGAAACATACCCCGAATTCTTCTTCGACAATGAAACAGAAGTGTTCCGCCTGACCTCTCTCAAAAACTGCAAGTATTATTACTATGACGAAAACGGCACCGAAATTACGGCAAGCTCCACAGGGGGAGCCAGCGGTAATTACAATGTTATGACCACATCTGATCCCATGCCGACTATCGTTCTGGTTAAGCCTGTTTACAGAATCCAATGGAATAATTGGGACGATACTCCGCTTTCAGTTTTAGGCACTGACGTTATCCACGGCGAGACTCCCGTATATGAAGGCGAGACTCCCACAAAAGATACGGGCGACGGAAAAACCTATGCGTTCACCGGCTGGACTCCCGAGCTTGCACCCGCAACCGACAACGCGACCTACACCGCGACCTTTGAAGAGGTTGAGGAGCCTCAAAAGCTTATTGCCGGTCACACACTCTCGCTCGAAGGAAACATCGCTGTCAACTTCTATCTCGATCCCTCGGCGGCAGGCTTGACCGCCGACCAAGTGACAGCGGACAATTTCAGCTACAGCCTTGAATGGGTAGATAAAGCCAATACAAAGGCAAAGGTTGACGTTGCGAAGCAGGCTGCGGGTCAGGCGTTCTCAAAAGAAGGCAGCTACATCAAGGTCACCTGCCATGTCTGCGCGGCTGAAATGAGCTGTGACATTAACGCAAGCTTTACGATGGGCGAGAAAACCGAGTCCGAGACTTACAGCATTAGAAAATACGGCGATTCTGTCTATAACGCGACGACTGAGCAAATCGACAGTATTTTCGGCGGTCAGACTGAATACAACAAGCTGGTTGGCCTTATGAATAAAATGCTCGACTACGGCTCAAATGCTCAGACCGTGTTCGGCGTTAAAACCTACGACCTTGCCGACAGCGGTTTAGGGTTAGAGACGCAGGAAGTTACTTCCGATATGTTTACCGCAGCGATTCAGGCGGCGAACGGAAGACAGGCTGACGATATTTCAGCAAAGGCTGCCGAGTTGGGCGCAAGCTTCAAGTCTCCCAGTCTTGTATTCCTTGACTACAGCACTATCAAGCTTTACTTTGCGAAGGAAAACGACTCGTTCAACACTGCCGGACTCACAAAGTGGAATGATTATTACTATGCGCAAGTCAGGGATATCCCAGCGGCGAAGCTCGATACCCTGCAGGAATTTGAAGTAAGCGGTACGAAACTGTATTATTCCGCGCTCGATTACGCAAAGGCGTTGGCGGGAACCTCGAATACCGATTACGTGAAGCTTGCATGGGCGCTGTATGGGTACAATCAGGCTGCGAACGCCTACTTTGACGCGGCTCCGGCTCAGAACATCGTTAATCTCAGCACTGTAACCGAGGACACCACAGTAGAGGACGGCTACACCATCACCGGCACGCTCGGCGGAAACTTTAAAATCTCTATCGCCGACGGCGCGAAAGTGACCCTCCAAGATGTGAACATCACTAAACTCGGTACCGGCTGCAACTGGGCGGGTATCAACTGCCCGGGCGACGCTACCCTTGTGCTCGAAGGCGAGAACACGGTGTGCGCGGGCTTGGGCGGAGATGGAAATAACCATTATCCCGGTATTTGGATCGCTCCGGACAAGACGCTGACCATCGAGGGCGACGGCAGCCTGACGGCATACAGCGGTAACGCCCCCTATGGCGCGGGCATCGGCGGCGGATATAAAATAGCGGCAGGTAACATTGTCATCAACGGCGGCATCATTACTGCCACCGGAGGTAACTTGGCAGCCGGTATCGGTAGCGGTCCAAACGACTCGTGCGGCGATATTACCATCAACGGCGGCACCGTGACAGCTACTTGTACCGGACAGAGAGCTGCCGGTATCGGTAGCGGGTCTCAAGGTAATTGTGGTAATATCACAATCAACGGCGGTACCGTTACTGCCAGCGGCAGTAAGTGGGGCGCCGGTATCGGAAGCGGTGCAAGCAAATCCTCGTGCGGCAATATCACAATCTCTGCTAAAGTTACCTCAGTTACCGCAACGAAAGGCAGTGGGGCTCCCAACTCCATCGGTGCAGGCGCTTACAACTCCACTTGCGGCACCGTGACCATCGAAGATGGCGCGAATGTCACCCAGAACTGACAGAAAGGACGTGCATGAATATGAATAAAGAAACCTATGAGCGTCTAAGTATGGACGTGACAAAGTTTGACGTGGAAGATGTGATCACCACATCAGGAACTGCCGATAAGCTTGAAGATTATGAATTGCCGATAGACTTGCCGATAAACATATAATTCTCAGGAACTGTGCAGAAGCTGATTGTGATTTCTGCACAGTTCCCCTTACCGCAATTAAAGCAACACTTTAAAAAAGAAGGAATGACCGTGGAAGAATTAAATTTGGAATACAGAATACCGAGATTTATCGTTAATCTCTTAACGACACTGATGTCTGCGGCTTTTACGGCATATCAAATTTATCTGTTTTTTGAAATAAAAGAACAGAGGGTCGGCAGAGTGTTAGCGATAATCATATTTTTATGCTTATCCTTTGCCTCGCTTTTTTCGCTGATTCCCGTTGACGGGCTAAGAAAGGCCCGTCCGGTGCTGCTGATAGTGGGGCTGACCATGTACTTTATATTAAAGCTGTTCAGTGTAAATTCGATATTCGGCAAGCTGGATTTTAACGATATTCCGTCTGTACTGAACTGCGCGATATATATTTTTGTGGAGCTTGCGCTGCTGATCCTGGCGGTGTATTGTCTTATTCTTCGTCCTAATATCTTCTTTAACATCGTGCGGAAGCCCACTGTCATTTTGATGTCCGTTGTGATCGCGCTTTTTGTCGCGTGCCTTGTTATGGAGCTTGTGCTTATGCTTAAATACGGACTGAACATCGAACTTAAGCTGAGATACACATTGCTGAGCAGATTCTTTTACTGCTTTGGATTTGTAGGAATGGCGGTCGGCTTTATGATTCCAAGCCCGGTGCCAAAGAATACGGCAAATCGTATCAAGAGCGGAATAGACCAAGGTCAAGACCTAACGCCGGTCAAATTTGACGATGATTTTATCGTCTGACGGCTCTTATCCGCATTACCTCCGAAAAATAAAAAAATCCGAATTATGATCGCGGCGGACGCTTTGTCCGCTGCGGTTTTTTGATAAGCAGGGAAATCTCCGTATTGGTTAATTTTTAAATTGAACAGTTGACTTTTTCAATTAATTGGAGTATTATCTAATATGTATAGCTATCAGGTTATGAAGGAGGTTTGCTTTTTTGTTTGATATTTCCGTGATTTACGACGCCGGCGTTGTGGGACTTCGCATGGTCATGCCGCTTTTCGCCATTATTATTGTATATCAGTGCTACGCGGCAATGCGCCGCCGCAGACGCCCCGAGAAGCCGCTTGTTTCGCTGTATAACCCCCGTTCGGGCGGCATGATCCCCGTGGTGTTTTGGGAAAATTCCATAGGCAGAAGCAAATCAAGCGACATTGTTATAAATGATTTATCCGTATCGCGCAACCACTGCGTCCTTTTGAGAAGAAGCGCCGGCTGGTTTGTGTCCGACGTCGGCTCCGTTACGGGAACTTACGTCAACGGCGTGCCCATTCAGGGCAGAGCGCAGGTGCTTATCGACGATATCATCACAATCGGCAGCACCGAGTACCGGCTAAAGCGCGGCGACGACTTCAACTCGCCTCTCCGTTCGAGCAAGTTCTTCTCAAAGGTCAGCGACAAGCCCGCTATCCAGGCGTGGAAGCTGATGTTTATGATAACCTTGTTCCACCTGTTCATGGCGGTTGAAGCCATGTTCTGGAACGACGGCACCAACGTCTATTCTCCGCTTGTTCTTTTCGGAGCAATGGCGGTTGTGGAATGGGGCTTTTTCTCCGTTTCTTACTTCGCTTTAAGGCGCGTAAACTTTGAGCTTGAGGCTTTGGGTCTGTTTTTGACGGGAATCGGCGTAATGCTGCTGATAAGGCAGGTGGAGCGCTCGGCGTATGTTCAGCTTATCGCCATGGGAATCGGAATCGTGCTTTACTGCGTGATTGTCAAGTTTATCGAGGATCCCGACAGAGTGCAGAAGATCCGCATTCCGATGATGATAATTTCCTGCGCCATGCTCGCCTCTACCATTGTTTTAGGCAAGGTGACAAACGGTGCGGCAAACTGGGTTTACATAGGCTCGATTTCGTTCCAGCCGTCGGAATTTGTAAAGACGATCTTTATTTTTGTAGGCGCGAGCCCGCTTGACCAATTGCAGACAAAGCGGAACCTCGTTGAGTTTACTATTTACTCCGCTGTATGCGTCGGTCTGCTCGCCCTGATGAGCGACTTCGGCACGGCTTTGATTTTCTTTGTCACATTCCTCCTCGTCGTGTTCATGCGTTCGGGAGACATCAAAACCGTGTTGCTGCCTGTCGGAGCTGTTGTTGTGGCGTTTTTCTCAATGCGCTTCCTCGCCGAAAAGATCTCGTTTATCGGCGACCGCTTCAACTACGTGCTCAACCGCTTTAAGGCGTACCGTCATGTATGGGATTATGCCGACGTCAGCGCGGGCTATCAGCAGGTGCGCGTGCTCACATATATCGCGTCGGGCGGTCTGTTCGGCGTAGGTATAGGAAACGGCTATTTCAAGCAGTATTTCGCGTCGGAAAGCGACCTTGTGTTCGCGCTTGTCGCCGAGGAAATGGGCGTCATCGTCGCGATCGTTCTCGCACTCTCTGTGGCTCTGCTCATGCTTTACGCTCGGGCAATCACGACAAGAGCGCGCAGCACCTTCTACTCGATTTCGGCTTGCTGCGCGGCGGGATTGCTTGTGGTTCAGCTTTCACTCAACGTTTTCGGCGCGACGGATATCCTGCCGCTCACAGGCGTGACCTTCCCGTTCATAAGCGCGGGCGGTTCAAGCGTGATTTCCTGCTGGGGACTTCTGGCGTTCATCAAGGCGGCGGACGAAAGAACATATTCAATCAAGAGATAGGGCGGTGTTTAAATGAAAAGATCGCTGCGTCGCAGCACACTTATTTTGATTTTTACCATTGCATTTATAATAGGCATAGGCTTCTTTACGGTCGAGCTTGTGATCGAAGCCAAGGACTGGGTCGATCAGCCGTATAACGCCCATATTTCCGGCAACGGAGGGCTTGAACAGGCGGGAAAAATACTCGACCGCGACGGAAACAGGCTTGCCGAAACGATTGACGGCGAACGCGTTTACAACGACGACGAAGGAGTGCGCAAGGCGCTGCTCCACACCGTCGGCGACAACAGCCTTAACATATCCACGGCGGTGCAAAGCAAGTACCGCTCCAACCTCACGGGCTACAGCCTTATTTGGGGACTCAATATGCCGCAGTCGATGCACACCTCGCGGGACATCACCCTTACGGTGGATTCCGAAACCTGCAAGTCGGCTTACAATATGCTGCAAAGCGGTTTTGAGGAGCCCAAGCACGGCGCGTGTGTAATATACAACTACAAAACAGGCGAGGTCATCTGCTCCGTGAGCACACCGGGCTACGACCCGGAGGATCCGCCGAAGATCACCGAGGACAATGAAAGCATATATGACGGCGTTTATCTCGACAATGTGCTCTCGTCAAACTACACCCCCGGCTCTATTTTTAAGATAGTTACCGCTGCGGCTGCGGTCGAAAACATTCCCGACATTTACGAGCGCACATGGTACTGCGAGGGCACCGAAGAGATCGGCGGCCACGATGTACACTGCTACGATTCGACCGCGCACGGCGACGTGAATATATACGAAGCTATGGATCATTCGTGCAACATTGTATTCGCAAAGCTTGCCGTTGAGTTGGGAAGCGAAAAGATGAACGCCATGGCGGAAAAAATGGGCGTCAACATGAGCTTTGAGATCGACGACGTAAAAACCGCCAAGGGACATTACAAGGCGCCCCAAAACGATGTCAACGTTCTCGGCTGGACGGGCGTCGGTCAGGGCAGCGGCGAATATGAGGACAAGGTTAATCCGATGCAGATGGCTATAATCTGCGCCTCTGTCGCCAACGACGGAACAGCCGTTAACCCATCCTATATAAAGAGCGGCACGGGCGATATATTAAAGGATATCGGGATCACTCATAACAAAACTTATGATTTCCTGAGCGCCGAGACCGCACGGAAGGTGGGCGAGATCATGCCCGAATACAACATCGGCGGACTGACCGTCCGAGCAAAGACCGGCACCGCCGAGGTCAATGAGGACAAGAACCCCAACTCGTGGTTCGTCGGCTATTCCTCCGACAGCGACTGCCCGCTGGCTTTTGCCTGCGTGGTGGAGGACTCGGGCTTGGGCAGCAGTTACGCACGCCCGGTTATCGAGGCGGCGCTTACCACGGCGGCTGAAAGGCTGAGAGGAAAAATGTAACTCAATTGACAGTGGACAATTAACAATGGTTAATTGATGATTGTATTGACAAGTTCAGCTTCATGCTGACTGAATTATAAACAACCGACATTCACACAGAAAGGAAATATATCAATGGCAAACTTTTTAAAAGCGATGTTTGGCAACTACAGCAAGCGCGAGGTCAAGCGTGTTCAGCCCATAGCTGACAAGGTTCTTGCGCTTGAGGAAAAATATGCCGCAATGTCCGAAAGCGAACTTAAGAATCAAACGGCGATTTTAAAAGAGCGTTTGGCAAACGGCGAGACCGTTGATGACATTCTTCCCGACGCTTTTGCCGCCTGCCGCGAGGCGAGCTGGCGCGTGCTGGGAATGAAGCACTTCCCCGTACAGGTGATCGGCGGCATCGTGCTGCATCAAGGTCGAATCGCCGAAATGAAAACCGGTGAAGGTAAAACTCTTGTGGCTACTCTGCCGGCATATCTGAACGCTCTCACAGGCGAAGGCGTTCACATCGTTACCGTAAACGATTATCTTGCCCGCCGCGACTCCGAATGGATGGGCAAGCTATATAAATATCTGGGACTAAAGGTCGGTCTTATCGTTCACGACCTGAGCAATGAGGCAAGAAAGGAATCCTACGCCGCCGACATCACTTACGGCACAAACAACGAGCTCGGCTTTGACTATCTGCGCGACAACATGGTAGTATAT
>JBGUPW010000029.1:0-2642 GCA_045130495.1 Ruminococcus sp.
ACGAATCATGTTGCCGGTTGAAATAGTGGGAATACCAAAATGCTCGCAAAGTACAGCTGCCTGTGTGCCTTTTCCTGCACCCGGAGCACCTAACATGATAATGTTCATAATATTATACCTCATTTTTTTCAATTAGTCAAGAAAACCTTTGTAATGACGCATCATCATCTGGCTTTCAAGCTGCTTAACGGTCTCAAGCGCAACGCCGACGACGATGATAATGGATGTGCCGCCAAGCGAGAGATTGCCCATGTTGGTAAACTTGCCGTATACCAACGGAACAAGCGCAATGACGGAAAGGAACAGCGCACCGATAAGAGTGATTCTGGAAAGGATTCTCTTAATGTATTTGGCTGTGGGAGCGCCCGCGCGGATGCCGGGGATCGTACCGTTATTGGATTTGAGATTGTTTGCCATTTCTACGGGGTTGTACTGAATGGTGGTGTAGAAATAAGCGAACATAAGAATGAGGATGAAGTATAAACCGATGTACAACCAACTGTTGGAGCTGAACAGGTCGAAGAAGCCCTTCCAGAAGCCTTCCTTAACATTGAGGAAGAGGTTGATGGTACTCGGAATGGAAAGAATGGAGCTGGCAAAGATGATGGGGAGAACGCCGCCGAGCGCAACCTTGATGGGAAGGTGGCTGGACTGTCCGCCGTACATTTTTCTGCCGACCACACGCTTTGCATACTGAATGGGGATTCTTCTTTCGCTGTCCTGCATAAATGCGATGAGCCAGATAACAGCGAGGAAAATAATGACCCAAAGAATTACAAACGCAAAATACTGAGGCTGAGCGGTGCCTTCCTCGCCTGTTCCGAGACCGAGCTTCCAATACTCAATGAGCATATTGATTGTGTAGGGAAGTCTGGCGATAATACCGGCAAACAGGAGTATGGAAATACCGTTGCCTATTCCGTTTTTGTTTATCTGTTCACCGAGCCACATCATCAGCGCTGTGCCCGCCGTGAACACAAGCACGATTATAATGGCGGCAAAGACCATGTCAAAGCCTTCTCTGTACTTGGTGATGCCTGAGTTGTGCAGATAGAAGAAGTAAGCGGTACCTTGTATAAGTCCCAGGCCGACCGTTACATAACGCGTTATGGCGCCGATCTTCTTTCTGCCCGCCTCACCCTCTTTGGAAAGTCTTTCCAGAGCGGGAATGGCAACGCAGAGCAGCTGGATAATAATGGAGCTGTTGATGTAGGGCGTGATACCCATAGCGAATATCGTTGCGTTTGAGAACGCGCCGCCCGAAAGGGTGTTCAGATATGCGATCATATTGTTGCTCACATCTGAGCTTACGCTGTTCGCGGGAGCCATGGCTTCCTGAAGAGCGTTTGTGTCAATGAACGGAACCGGGATTACCGAACCGATACGGAACACAACAATGATAAAGAGCGTAAACAGGATCTTTTTGCGCAAATCGGGAATGCTCCACGCGTTTCTGATTGTTTGTAACAACTTAGATCACCTCTGCCTTTCCGCCCACAGCCTCTATTGCGGCTTTGGCCGATTCGGAAAAAGCAGAGACCTTAACTGTAAGTTTTTTCTCAAGCTTACCGTTGCCGAGAATCTTAACTGCGTCAAAGCCGTTCTTTACAATGCCTGCCGCCTTAAGTGCTTCAACATCAACGGTGTCACCGTCGTTAAATTTTCTGTTCAATGAAGCGAGGTTGACTGCAACAATGTTTTTCGCAAAGATGTTGTTGAAACCTCTCTTGGGAAGACGGCGCTGAAGCGGCATCTGACCGCCCTCAAAGCCGGGACGGATGCTGCCGCCCGAACGGGACTTCTGACCCTTCTGTCCTTTTCCGGCTGTTTTTCCCCAGCCCGAGCCGTGACCTCTGCCGATTCTCTTGGAGCTCTTTCTGGAGCCCTCAACCGGAGAAAGTTCATGTAACTTCATAAGTTCGCACCTCCTTGCTTACGCTTCACTAACCTCTATGAGGTGGATGATTTTTGCTACCTTGCCCTTGGTCTGAGCGTTATCGGGCTGAACGGTAGTGTCGCCGATTTTTCTGAGACCCAAAGCATGGGCGGTTGCAATCTGATCTTTTTTGGAGCCGATGAGGCTCTTTACCAACTTAATTGTCATTTCGCAGCCTCCCTATCAAAGAATTTCCTTCACGGTTTTACCGCGCACAGCGGCAACCTCTTCGGCGGTTCTGAGCGCCTGAAGACCCGCGAGGGTCGCTCTTACTACGTTGCAGGGATTGTTGGAGCGGAGAGCCTTTGTACGGATATCCTTGATGCCTACAGCCTCAACGACCGCACGAACGGGGCCGCCCGCGATAACGCCGGTACCGGGAGCGGCGGGCTTCATAAGAACTCTGCCTGCGCCGAACTCGCCGATGATCTCGTGGGGAATTGTTGTTCCTCTGAGCGAAACCTTCATAAGGTTCTTTTTGGCATCCTCAATACCCTTGCGGATAGCGTCGGGCACCTCGCCCGCCTTGCCGATGCCGAAACCTACGGTTCCGTTTCCGTCGCCTACGACCACAAGAGCAGCGAACTTGAAGATACGTCCGCCCTTGACGGTTTTGGAAACGCGGTTAATGGTAACGACTCTTTCCTTTAACTCGCCTGTTGCTTCTACTTTATTAGCCAAAGTGATTCCTCCTCTTCCTTAGAAA
>JBGUPW010000030.1:0-3435 GCA_045130495.1 Ruminococcus sp.
TAATGTCTAAAAGTGACAGCATTTCGATGTCGGTTATCAGGCGTTTGCCAAGATATTACCGCTTTTTGTCAGAGCTTGACGAACAAAACGTGAAGCGGATCTCTTCCACAGGGCTTGCCGACATAATGAACGTCACCGCCTCGCAGGTAAGGCAGGATCTGAACTGTTTCGGAGGCTTCGGACAGCAGGGCTACGGCTACAGCGTAAGTCAGCTCCGAAATGAAATCCGTAACATTCTCGGGCTTAACCACTGTTATCAGGCTGTTTTGATCGGCGCGGGTAACTTCGGCACCGCCGTAGTGAAGCACCTCGATTTTCAAAAATTAGGCTTCAGGCTTATCGGCGGCTTTGAGACCGACCCCGATAAAATCGGCGGTATGCTGGGCGATATTGTCATAAGCTCCGAAACCGAGCTTGATGGTTTTTGCGAAGTTAACCGTGTTGACGCGGCGTTTCTGTGTATTCCGAAGCAGTCTGTCGAAGGAACGCTTGAAAGACTTTACCGTTTGGGGATCAGGTGCTTCTGGAATTTCAGTCATTACGATATATCGGCGAAATACCCCGACACGGTGGTTGAAAACGTGCACCTGAGCGATTCTCTTATGACGCTCTGCTACAGAATGACAAATCGAGCTGCCGATAATTGATCATAATAAATTACAAATAAATTTAAAAAGCCTTCCTCGTGAAAAACGGGAAGGCTTTTTGTGTGACATGAAAAATTATTTCTCTGTAAATTCTACAGTGACATTGGATTCATCTGTCATGGTGAGCTTGTTGCCCTCGATAGAGTACTTAACATTCTGAGTGCCGACTGAGTCGTTTTTCAAGACGATAACGGACCCCTTGTCCTCATAGGTGAATTTCAATGAATTCTCTGCCATTGAATATGTGGCTGTTCCATCCGGGTTGAAGGTGAAAACAGAATTCTCCTCGGGGTTTTCCCATGTGCCGATAATGGGGGATTTGGGCGCTTCGGTCGTCGCCTCGGTCTTTGCTTCGGTCGCCGCTGTTGTATCTTCGGCTTTAGAGCCGGATTCGTTGCTTCCGCCGCAGGCAGTGAAGCAGAAAACCGTGATAATTGCACAGAGCGTCAGGGCAATTGCGCCGATAATTGTTCTTTTCATTTGCATTTCTCCTTGATTTTTGTTTTTTATGAACGCCGAATTATCTAAATCATAAAATACAGATCCGCCGTTCAGGTAATAATATTTTATCACATACCGTAAAAAAGTCAATGATTTCAAACCTATAATTTAATGGAACATCTAATAATCTCCGCCCGCGTATAAGTACGACATTGAATTGCGGCTCCTTTAAAGTTATCCGTATAACGAAATTCGTCGTTGTTATAATCCGTGGTTCAGGTGTTTTCGGAGTCATGTATGAATGACCAATGATTATTAATAAATTGCTTTTTTTAGGCGGATTTTTTATTGTTAATTATACGCCTCGGTGTAACGAACGGTATGCAAGGCGGAGTCATAGGCTGATGAACGAGTTTTTGCTTTCGATTTGTTTGATTTGCGGCTATTTGTCGTTATATACAACTAAAAGGTTTCTGTGTATTGCACTATGCTGAAAGCATAGTTATAGTGTACAAAAATGATAACCTATAAATGTACAATATAACCAATAGGCAGAAATGGATTTGAATTGCAAAAAAAACCTTGATTTTTCCGAAACAATCTGCTAAGATTAGTCCTGCGCTCGGGAAGAGAAGCGGAAACACCGCAAAGCGACGGGCGCAAAATAACAATATATAATTTTAATCATGTACTTCTATGTGAAGAAGAACGGAGGAACCAATCATGGAAAAAACAAGAAAATCAACCAAACTTTTCGCTGCAATTCTCTCAGTCGTAATGCTTCTCGGCACGGTTTGCGTGTTCGGCACAGTTAACGCAAGCGCAGCTACCGAAAGAGTAAGCCTTTACTCCTCGGATATCGCTTTTTCCAAGTACGGCATTACCACTTCCGAAATTTTTGTACAGACAAAGGACAACGCTTCCGACCAGCAGGTATTTGTTCACTACAACTACCTTGAAGGTTCCGAATGGGTAGACGCTAAGGCTGAATATGTAACAACACTTTCCGACGGCGGCAAAATCTGGAGAGCCGTAATCAACAGCTTCAACACCGAGTATGCTATCAAGTATGTAGCCGACGGCGAGGAGATTTGGGACAACAACAACGGCAAAAACTACACATCAAATGACGTTCTCGGAACAGCTCCCGTAACCGTTCAGTCCCTCGGCTATCAGTATAGCAGCAATTACACCATCAATGCTGTTGTTCAGAACTACGCTTATTATAAGGACGTAACCGTAAGATACACCACCGACGGTTGGAACTCCTTCAAAGATCAGAAGCTCAGCTTTTCCGAGACAAACGCCAACGGCACTGAGACTTGGACTGTCGACATCGACGCCCGCAATCTCAACAGAGATAACTTCCGTTATGCGATTTGCTACAAGGTAAACGGCAATGAGTTCTGGGCAAACAACTTCGGCTCAGACTACGACATCAACTTCTGCATTCATAAATAATTTTTACATATAAATTTACATATAGATACAGCCCTGCACACAAAGGATTTAATGACGATCCCAAGTGTGCGGGGTTTTTGCTTTGTTTGGGCAGCGGTCGCCTGTTAACAGATTATTGATCAAGCAATCGACTCAGGCGTGCACGCCCCTACAAGGAATATTTAATACTGCTGCGTCTTGAATCGCCGTTGATTATTGCCTAAATAGATGAATCTATTCAAAGTATCATCGTATAATCAAATTTCTGTTGTATTAGAGGTCGCTTTATGGTATTATTATAGTACTGAGTGCTAAAAATTTTTTACGGAGGGATTGCTTTTGAAATGAAATTTAACACCGATAAATTCAGAGGAAATGTTCTTGTATATCAAAACGGAGAGGTCTTATATGAGTTCGAAAACGGCTTTGCCGACCTCGCAAATGAGATTTCCAACACAATCGACACCCGATTTGCAACTGCTTCGGCGGGAAAAGCCTTCGTCGCCGT
The DNA here is from genome assembly GCA_045130495.1 of Ruminococcus sp. Lineage (GTDB taxonomy): Bacteria > Bacillota > Clostridia > Oscillospirales > Acutalibacteraceae > Ruminococcoides. The sequence goes on from JBGUPW010000030.1 coordinate 3,037, forward strand.
TGGGATTCTTCAACTTATTGAAGCGGGCAGACTGAGTTTTGATGATACGATCGGAAAGCTTCTCGATTTTGACCTTCACGATATTGACCCCGAGGTTACGGTCAGGCAGCTTCTCACCCACACCTCAGGCGTTCCCGACTATTTTGATGAGAGCGTTATGGACGATTATGAGGAGCTTTGGGTCGATTTTCCGAATTACAGAATCAGGCGCAACAGCGATTTGCTTCCGCTTTTTATTGATAAGCCGATGATGTATCCGAGAGGGGAGAGGTTTCAATACAACAACTCAGGCTTCGTTCTCCTTGCGCTGATTATCGAAGCGGTGACGGGAACGGAGTTTGACAAATACCTAAAGGAGAATGTTTTCGACGTTTGCGGAATGGATTCGACTGGTTATTT
>JBGUPW010000031.1:0-3168 GCA_045130495.1 Ruminococcus sp.
CATATCGCCGTCAAAATCCGCGCCGCCCAAACGCTGCGCCGCAAGGCTCTCGGGGTCTACCATTACCACATCGGTCAGCTGAGAAAGGTAGTGTTTTCTCATATTGCTGGATTTGCCGTAGAGCTTTAGCTGAATCTCCTCGTTGCGTGCGATATGTGGATTTCGCAGAAGCGTGCAAACTGCGTCGGCATCATATGACGCGCCCGGCGAGTAAAAGCTGTTTTTCTTAAACCGCTCTGTCATTGCCACCGACCAAAACACGCTTTGCCGATGATTCCTTTTGACGATGGAATCGATCATAAATATCAACAAATCCAGCAAATCATCAGAGAGAAAGCGGTTGTCGCCTTTTACGAGCAGCCGTCCCAGACTGTACTGCCGAATCAGCTTGTCGGCGGTATCGTTCAGCTCCTTGACACACGCTTTTTCATTGACAAACAAAGGATTCTTTTTCATACACTTGCCGAGAGCGTTGTTTTTATCAATGAAATACTGCCTACGATAATCTTCTTTCAAACAATAATCGTAGTAGCGCTGCTCGGTTGCTTTTGTGATCCAATTACGGTTGTCAGTAGAAGGACTCTGCTCCCAGCCGTCAGGTAAATCACGCGGACGAAATTCTTCCGCAGTCATAGATAGGGTGTTGAGAAATTGATAATTCAACTCTGTGTGGTCGTCGGGCTTCACCTTGCTGACATTGGTGATATACAACGCATGATTATACTTTTTGAAAATGCTTAAATAGTCATTCCAATCCATCCCGTTTTCGGTCAGCCAACCGTAACCCTTAAACATACTCTGTGTGAGTATCATCTCCACTTGATCAACAGGATGGCGAACGCCCCATATATCCGTAATGAATTGACTGCCGGCGCTTTTCAGGAAATCCTTGAAATTGACCTCATGAACCATACCCTTGACATACGGCATACGGATTTGGAAGGAATGGTGAATGTGTTTGCCGCAATAAATATTGTCAACTGTTTTCGCGAGTCGTTTGGAGATCAAACCTTCACCGTCATGGCGAAGAACCGTAATATCCCGCGATTCCTCTTTGCGGTTATATTTTTTGACTGCTTCGCTGACAGCGGTTCCCTCTACCGAAACGACTTTTGTATGTGCGCGGTAGGTTTCATTTTTCACCACGATTACACTATGCGGATTGGTTAAGTCAATACCGTCGATCCTGACACCGCCCGAGAGCATCAAGCCGTTATAGGCATAGAGCTTTGAGAGCTGACAGTCACCGACAACCATATCCATCATAATACGCCGACGAACTTCATTGTGAACATCAGCGCGGATAAAAGACAGCTTTGCCTGACGGCTCATACTGCCCGAACGCTCAAAGGCAAGGTAACGCTGAGCGCCGTTCCCGAAATCGAGCGTTACGCCATCAGGACGAAACATCGCTTCGGCTTTCTTTTGCCGTTCCATCATTTTCGGAGAGTTGCCCCTGTCAAAAATACCGTTGAAATCCACATAGAAAATCACGTCCTGCAAATCAGGAAGCGCTGTTTCATTTTGCGGAGGTTCAATATTGCTGCCGTGGAGAACACACATTGTCTGATAAAATAGTGCGTTGTCGTCTTGCTCATCAGCCGCTTCACGCATAATACACTTGCGCGTGTCTGTTTTGCTGAGATGAAATGTGTATTGATCATGCTCCTCTCTCGCGTAACTGATAAGTGAACGCGCAGAGAGCATATGGATTTTATATCGCGTATTCAAATCGTATCACCTGCTATCAATATTATCATAAATCCTTTTGAAAAGCAAGAGAATAGCAAATATGAATACTACTCCCACTTTTGACGAGGCGGGAGTTTTGTATTTGCAAAAATATTTTCGAAAGGAGGGATTACCCATGTGTAATCCAACAGACAACCTTGTACAGTATCCGCTTCCGTACAAGGTGGTGGACGGTTGCCTCTGTCAGGAGACAACCAAGCGGAACAAACCGACGATAGAGAAGCTCTGCAACTTCACAGCGTACATCGTCAACGAGGTGTTGTTTGACGACGGCGTTGGAACGTCGCGTACAATGCGGATCGGCGGCGTACACGCAAGCGGAAGAAAGCTGCCGGAGATCGAAGTCACTGCAAACGAGTTCAAAAAGATGGACTGGGTGCTTGAGCGTTGGGGCGCTGATTGTATCATTGAGCCTGTGCCGAGAGCAGCTGAAAGAATCTGCGCCGCCATTCAGAGCACAGCCACCTTCGAGAACACCAAGGACGTGTACTACAAGACAGGATGGAAGAACATTGACGGTAAATGGGATTACCTTCTTCCGGGTGCAGGTAAACATGATGTACGGCTGTTCGGAAAGCTCAGCCGCTATGAAATGGCAAAGGACTGGTCAAAATCCGATTTGCAAACGGTATGGCTGATGATGAAGGACAAGCTGATTGTGACGAAAGCGATTGTCTGGACGCTGATCGCATTAGTTTTTCTGACGCCGCTTAACGAATTTCTGAATCAGGTTTTGTACATGCCGAAATTTGTGCTGTACCTGATAGGCAGAACAGGAACGCGTAAGAGTACGCTGGCGGCATTGTTTCTTTCATTCTTCGGAAGGTTCAGCGGTACAGATTTGCCCTTGTCCTTCAGCGACACGCTGAACAGCATTCTGGCAAGTATCTATACGCTCAAGGATGTGCTGACCTGTATCGACGACTTTCATCCCGGCACGCGTAGAGGGGAGCAAAAGGACACCGACACCGCGCAGGGCATTGACCGTGCCTACGGCGACCGTGTCGGCAAAGGCAGACTGACAAAAGACTGCCGGCTGATGGAGTCCCATCCGCCGGAGGGCAATGCCATCGTGACAGGTGAGACCGTTCCCGATGTCGGTGAGAGCGGAACCGCAAGAACCTTTATCTTGGAGCTGAAGCGCGATGACGTTAACTTGGAAAACCTCAGTTTCTTCCAAAAGGAAGCGAAGAACGGCACGCTGATGAAGTGTTTGCTGGCGTATGTCAAGCACCTGAAAGACAGCTATCTGCATAACGAAAAGGCTCACACAATGCTGCATGAAAACCTGAGCAACAGCTTTGAATACCACCGCGATTCCTTCTACAACGCAGACATTCCAACCCACAGCAGAGTTCCTGAAATCGTTGCATGGCTGATGATAGGCATGGAATTCTTTTTGGATTTTATGTATGT